>CAYNQP010000916.1:0-1505 GCA_964399325.1 uncultured Pirellulales bacterium | reverse complement strand
AATGACCGGCGGGCTGTTAGCCTCCGCGTTCAGGCTCTCTTCGCCCATCTCACATACGGGGCCAAGCTGCATATGATCGCCGATGAATGTCAGGGGAATTCCACCCCGGCACAGTGTTAACGCCTTCACCAGCGGAGCGTATCCTGCTTCGTCCATAAAGATATGATCAAACCGCAGAAGTGTGTCATAGAAACGACCGATGAAGCAATCGAGCGTCATACCTGTCACCTGGGCAGACTTGATCCTCTCCTCCACGGTCTGAGTCTTCAGGACGTTGAGTCTCTCCTCAAGATCAGTCTTCTGGCATTCAAGCTCTTCGTCTGACCGGCTCTCGTGTTCTTCGGCCAGCGCTTGGTTCACCTCCACATACTGCCGTGTGGCGTTCTCCAAGGCGGCTACATCGTTCTCAATCCGCGCCACGTTGGTGAAGTCGATCCGTTCGAGTACCGCATTGAGTTTCGAGCTCTCTGTCCGTGTTCGGCGGATCATTTCCAGCAAACCGCCAATCTGCGTTTCTACTGGAGCAATACGGTCGTTCAGGGCTTGGAGTTTCCCATCGAAGAAGTGAACGGCTTTCGACAACAGTCCTCTCCGCATGCGAGCCAGCTCTTCGTAGATCTTGCGGCGGTCGCACAATAGGTCTTGCAGTCTGCCGATTTCGTGCCTCAGCGTAGCCACAGAGTTCAAGACTGTCGCCCCCCTGCGATGGTTCAAGACTGCTTCATAGATCGCGATCTGCTCCTTCAGTTCGCGCATGCGCTTCTGGAGTCCCTGAACCTCGCACACGTCCGCGAATGACCCGGCGAACTCGGCGGAAGGATGGCCCACCCGCAGAAATCCGTCCCTGGCAATTCCTTCTGCCTGCGCTGCGAGGAGAACCGCTTCCATAGCTTGCTCAAGCGCGTTGTTCGTTGGCGCGAATATGGCAATTCCTTTCTGCAAACGGAGCAGTTGCAGGACGGCCTGTGTAAGCACGCGTCTTGTCTTCCCGGTCCCAGGCGGGCCCCAGACATACGTCAGGGGGCTGCTCAGGGAACATCCAACGGCCTCCTTCTGACAGGGTTCAAGGTTCAAATCGATCTCCTGGTCTGCCTCCATCGCTGCTGGAGGAATGTTGGGCAGTTGAAGCCGAAGCCCGTTTGATGCGTACCACCGCTTCACGTTCCTCACGAGGAATCGAAGGTCAGAGACAATCGACACATCACCCGCAGACGTTGCGTCTAAGACCAAATCGGGATTGAGCACTTCAATGATGAGAACCTTCGCATTGCCATCATATTTGACGACGCGGAAGAAATCAGGCCCATAGGTTCTTGCCGGAGGCCTGAGTTCTATGCAGACACAGTCGGGATCAAAAAGACGCCGCGCCAAAGTGAGTTTGAAGACTGGATTCGCTAGCGGTGAGAGTGCCTCTTTTCGGATGACGCGGGTCTTCTCAAGCCCACGGTTGTTTTCGACAAGAAAGTCGAGGTAGGCATCTGTGCCAGCAATGCAGAAAGTCTGTA
>CAYNQP010000915.1:0-1510 GCA_964399325.1 uncultured Pirellulales bacterium | reverse complement strand
ATAGTAGAACACGTGTGCCAGCGAAATGGCGGTGACGGAGGAGACGATCACGGCGATCCACGGCCCGACGCCCATCGTTGTGCATTGCTTGGGATCGCCGAAGATGAACGCCCCTGCCCAGAGGCCAATCGCCGTATAGAGACTGACGACCGCGAAGCTCGCACGTGCGTCAGTGTCACGCAGCTTGATCTTGACTGCGAGTGTGTAGACCGCCCACATCACGGCACAGGCCAAGCCAATCATCACCCCGAAGATTGTCCCGGTGGCGGCAAAGTCCTTCTTAAAGTAGAGCACTCCGAAAACACCGGCCGCAGAGAGGCTCAGTCCCACCCAGAAACGCCGGCTTCTTGCCAGGGGCCGCTCGTCCGGGAAGAATACGAGCGAGAAGGCCGCGACCCACAGCACCGACGTCTTCGACAGCAACACGGCGAAAGCCGGGCCAATGTGGTAGAAGCTCTCCGCCCACAGAGCTTGCATACCGAGGTTGGCCGCCGCGGGCCAGAGAGCCAGACGCCACGTGCGCCGGTCGAACCGCCCGGTGCGTATGAAGTACAGCAGGACCGGCAGCCAGAACAGGCAGCCCACCGTGTAGCGCAGCGCATTCTGAGTCCATGACCCGACAGAATCGGTAAGGTAGGCAATCAAGATCGGGCCCAATGACCAAAAGCACAATGCCCCCAGACACGATGCCGTTGCCACCTTGTCGATTGGACTGCTCTCTTTGGCAGCACTCACCCAGACAGCTCCGATTCAGGGGAGGACTTGAGCATGTCCAAGACGATCCGGGCCACCTCTGGGCCGGCCTTCTTCTTGGTGAGGGGCTCGACGACATCGATCAGGTCGCTGCTCGTGCGGATCAATGCTTGCTGATTCTGCAGAAAGGCAGTGACTCTGGCGACAATCGGATCGATGGACGTGAAATAGGGCATGAACTCGGGCACCAGCTCACGGTCGGCCAGCAGGTTGACCAACGTGAAGAACTTCGGGTGCACGAGCCACCTGCCGACCAGGTGCCACACGATCCGATTCATCTGATACATGACGACCATCGGGCAGCCGGCCGAGGCCACCTCGAGTGTCGCGCTGCCGCTGGCGACCAGGGCGAAGTTGACCGCGTCGGCTGTGTTGGTGACCGAGTCCACCGAGTATTCGCAGGCAAAACCGGGAATCTGCGTCCGTTCCAGGAGCGTGCGCCGTTCGTCGCTGGCGGCCACGGTCACGAAGTGCATACCGCGATACACCTGCTTGAGCTTCAGTGCGATCTCCTGCATCGGCCGCCATAGCGACTCGATCTCCGCCAGTCTCGATCCCGGCATCAGGGCGATTCGCCCCTGCCGCGGATCGAAGTTGACATAATTCTTGCGATAGCTCGTCAGGTCTTCGGGCATCTTGTCCAACAGCGGATTGCCGACGAAGGTCACGTCGATACCGCGCCGGCCGAACCATTGTTCTTCAAAGGGCAACAGGCAGCAGAGCTTGTCGCAGCACCGGCGGAGCTTGCCAATCCTCC
>CAYNQP010000914.1:0-1511 GCA_964399325.1 uncultured Pirellulales bacterium | reverse complement strand
GTGGTGGTGGCTATCATCGCGCTGCTGGCCGGCCTTATCATTGCGATAACGCTTCGCGTTGAAAACCAGTCCAAGGAACACGCCGTGGCGAATGTCTTTGCCCTGTTGCGCAGCGCCTTGCAGGAGTATTACGGGGATACCGATGTGTTTCCTTTGCAGTCGGAAAGGGACTACAGCATGGCTGCCGCACATATCCAGTTTATGTACGGGCAGCTCGACTCCGTACCGGCGTCACGGCAAATCCTCAAGCAGGTCAACAGGGTATTCGTGAGAACCGACGCCGCCGCGCCGGCTCTGGCGATGGTCTATGATCCGTGGGGGACGGTGCTGGATTATTTCTACGGTCCCGACGACCAATTCCCCGAATTGACCTCGGCCGGCCCGGACAAGAGGTTTGGCACGGCCGACGACATCAGTAGCAAAAACATGTGACGATGAAGCTTATGAATCGCGCCGCACACAGAACGAAGGGCCTGACACTGATCGAGATGACGCTGGTCATTGCGACCATTGCTCTATTAGTCGGTTTTGGGGTGCCCGCGGTGCGTGTGTTGATCAACTCGTTCCAGTCCGAAAGCGGCACGCGGAGCGTGATCGGCGCCGCGCTAAGCTCCGCGCGGGCGATGGCGGTCAAGAACCGCAGGTACGCGGGCATACGATTCCAGAAGAGGTGCACATCAAGGGACCCGCTCAATCCTCTCAGCGGTGTCATAGATGCGCCTCAGTACATGATCTTCATCGTGAACGAGGAAAAGAAGAAGATGGATGGCTTGACGATTGGCTTTCGGGCGATAGAGGGGATCGAGCCCATCAAGCTGCCCGATACCACTGGCGTCATCGACGTGAGCCAGATCGCCGGTAATGCAGACATTGACGATGAGGTCGAGTTGAATGACGCGACGGCTTTCTCTGTCGTGTTCTCGCCGTCGGGCAAGCTCGTGATGCATGACGTTCGAGTTCGCAATAGAGATGGAGAGAGTCGCCCGAACAACGATACAGGTTCCGGAAAGCGTTCCATGGACGAGGTGTTCAACTCCGCTCACAACATTACCACGTACGGGCGGGGAATGCTCATTCAGGATGATTATTCGGCGCGAAACCCGGCCCCGGGAAATGACCCGGATTATGGCCTCGGTAAGGAAACCAGCCGCACGAGCTTTGTGATCTGCGACCGCCTGCGGTTGCAGCAAGCGTTCAGGAAACCGGTAAGGGCTGTGTGGTCTGAATATCTGTCGGACACGGCCCAGAAGTCGGTGGTCTATGTCAGTCCGTATACAGGCACGTTGATTTCGCCCAATTGATGTGGAGACATGAGAAGGAAGTCACTACAACCCGGCTTTTCGCTGATGGAAACGCTGCTGGCGATCGGCACCTTGGCGATCGGCATGGTCTTCGTCGCCGGCACGTTCCTGGCAGGGGTCTACTTCTCGTCCCTCTCGACCGAGCGAACGATTGCGACGGTGGTCGTGGACGAAGCATTTGCCAAGATCCGCCTGTATGGTTTCGATCCT
>CAYNQP010000913.1:0-1511 GCA_964399325.1 uncultured Pirellulales bacterium | reverse complement strand
CCGGCAACAACGCGGAGGCCGACGGCGGCGGTATCCTCTATGGACCTGGCAGCTCATTGACAGTCGTTGACTGCAACTTTGCTGAGAACACGGCCAATTCCGGGGCGGGCCTCTACATCCAGGCGAACGGCTTGGGAACGATCAGCCAGACCCTGTTTGTGTCCAACGATGCCAATGAGGATGGTGGCGGTGTGTATCTGGGTACGTCCGGTGTCGTCTCGATTACGGACTGCAACCTTGTTTCGAATATGGCGGGACGCGGCGCCGGCCTGTATTTTGTCGATACGCCCGCGTCAACGGTTGCCAATTGTACGATCACGGGCAACATGGCCGGTCAGACCATCACCACGTACGAGTTCTTCAACCGTGACCCGAACGATCCGAATCTGCCGTTTGGTCCGGCGGATCCCAACGGGAGTCTGGGCGATCCGAACTACATCTCCGTTGAGGACATAGAGCGGCCTGGTATCGGGCAGGGCGGTGGTATCTTCAGCTTCGCCGGCCCGAGGTTGATTGCGGACTGCAACATCAGTTCGAACGTGGCGGATGCCTCCGGCGGCGGTCTATACTTTGCCGCGGGTGAGGTTGAGGTGATCGAGCTGCGGAACTGCCTGATCACCAAGAACAGCGCCGGCCGGGACGGTGGCGGTATCTCCAACAACTGGCAGAACCTGCTGTCGGTCTCGAACTGTACGATCGCCGACAACAAGGCGACGGCGACATTCAGTTACGGCGGGGGTCTCTACGGCTCGTATGAGAGCTACTGTGACGTTGTCGACAGTATCATCTGGGGCAACACCAGCGGGTATGGCGGCTCTCAGTTGGCGGTGGCCAGCGGCAACGTGGGGTATCCGCTGCCTTCCACGATCGAGATATCCTACAGCAATATCCAGCCGGAGCCGAACGAAGGCGAGGCGGTGGGACCAACGTCCCTGGATCTGGTCTTCTGTCTCGATTCGACGGGCAGCATGGGCGCCGATCTCGACGCGGTCAAGGCCTCGGCGGCGGAGATCACCACTCTCATCGCGGAACGGCTTCCTGATTTCCGGATTGCTGTAGTGGAGTACAAGGATTTCAACGATCCCAATTTCAGCTACGGGAGTGCGACGGATTATCCGTACCGCGATTGGACGCCGTTCACGCGGGATGCGGAGGCAGTAGTGGCCGCTATCGACCCGATCACGGCTTCCGGCGGCGCCGATGGGCCCGAGTCAGTGCTGGCGGCGTTGATGCACTGCATCGACCACGAGCGGCTGAGCGCGGACTTAGGCGGCGAATTGCACGGTGCCGATGCCAACTCGACCGGCCCCGGCGCTTGGCGCAGCGGCGGTAGCGTACGCCGGGCGATCATCCTCATGGGTGACGCGCCGTCGCACCGACCGCCCTCCGATCCGAATGAGCCGTTCACCGGCTACATGATCGAAGACATCATCTCGGCGGCGACGGACCGGGCCGACCCGATTCAGCTCTTCACGATCCCGATCCGAGGCTGGGTGGACGCCGTTGAGGAC
>CAYNQP010000912.1:0-1515 GCA_964399325.1 uncultured Pirellulales bacterium | reverse complement strand
CCTCCGCTCCGAGTTCGGCGCCCATCTCGCCGACCGCGCTGCTGAGCCCGCCGGCCCCGCAGTCGGTGATGGCTTCATACAGATCGGCGGCGTTCGCCTGCAGGAGCACGTCGAGCGTCTTCTTCTCAGTGATGGCGTTGCCGATCTGCACCGCGTGAGAAAAGACGGTCTCGTGCTCGTGTGTCATCTCCCCGCTGGAGAAGGTCGCCCCGTGAATCCCGTCGCGCCCGGTGCGGCCGCCTACGACCATAATCAAGTTGCCGCTCTGCTGATGCTTGAAGGCCTTGGCCTTGTCCATCAGGCCGACATTGCCGCAATAGACGAGGGGGTTGCCCAGATATCGGTCGTCGAAGTAAATCGCGCCGTTGACGGTCGGGATGCCCATGCGGTTGCCATAGTCGCGCACGCCCGCGACGACCCCCTTCATGATGCGGCGCGGGTGCAGAACGCCCTTGGGAATCTCGTCGAGGCTTTTGTTGGGCTCCCCGAAGCAGAAGATGTCGGTATTGGCAATGGGACGAGCCCCCATGCCGGTCCCCATCGGATCGCGAATGACGCCGCCGATGCCCGTGGCGGCGCCGCCGTAAGGGTCGAGAGCGGAAGGGTGGTTGTGTGTCTCAACCTTGAAACACACGGCGGATTCATCGTCGAACTCCACCACGCCCGCATTGTCGGCAAAGACCGAAATGCACCAGTCTTTGTTGAGGTCGCTGGTGGCCTTGAAGACGGTCTCCTTGAGCAGATTGTCGAAGTGAAGCGGCTGGCCATCGACGGTCATATCGACGGCGCTTCTGAGCGTCTTGTGGCCACAGTGTTCGCTCCACGTCTGGGCCAGCGTCTCCAATTCAACATCCGTCGGCTCTCGCCCAACCCGCCGGAAGTAGTCCTGAATGGTCTTCATTTCAACCAGATTCAGGAACAGATCTTTCTCCTTGCTGAGCGCCTCCAGGGCGTTGTCGTCAAGGTCGCGAATTGGCCAGTGCACCAGATTGAACTGATAGGGGCTCAGGTGCGGGCTTGGCGGCTCGGCCTCATTGCCGATGACGACATCTTCGATGCAGTCATTGGCCAGGACCCTCCTGGCGATGGTGTCGATCTGCGCGGGCCGCACTTCGCCCAGCAAGACATATTTGCGGGCGGTCCCGACGTGGGTTGGCGCGCCACCCATGTCGGAGATGGCTGCCATAACCGATTCCGCCACCGGATCGGTGACACCGCTCTTGAGATGAACCTCGATCAGTGTGGCCCGGGCCAGTCCGGCCGGAGCGCTGCTGCGCCCGATGTAGTATTCCTCGCAGACGGGATCCGTCAGCAGTTCTTTGGCCAGGCGTTCGGCGAAATCGGCCTCGAACTCGCCTTCGATAAGAAATACCTTTGCCGATTGAACCGCTTCGATCGATGAGATGCCTAGTTCCCGAATGTCGTCGAGCACTCCGCTGCCATGCACATCCGAGAAGCCGGGGCGGTTAAAGACCTCAAAACGCCATTGCTTCACGAGAACAGTTCCTTCTTTCT
>CAYNQP010000911.1:0-1516 GCA_964399325.1 uncultured Pirellulales bacterium | reverse complement strand
CCCTCGGTCGCCTGCCGGTTGAGTTCGCCGTATCGCCAATGGCGAACGCAGCCGTTCTTGTCGATCAGGTAGACGCTCGGCCGGATGCGGTTGGCCCCGGCATCCCAGTTCTGACTCTGATTGTCCACGGCAATCGGATATGTGATGCTGGCTTCGACCGCCTTTTGCCGCACCATGTCGATGTCACGCTCGTGTTCGGTCTCCGGTCTGTGGATGCCGACGACAGTGAAGCGATCCGACGAGAACCGGGCCTGCCAATCATTGTAGTGAGGCAGGTTGCGGATGCAGTTGATGCAGCCAAAGGTATAGAAATGCAGCGCGACCACCTGGTCGCGCAACGACGCCAACGTGAGCGGAGACGAGTTGACCCAGGTTTCGACGGCGCGGATCTCGGGGCCTCGGCAGGCGACGTTCTGCACGCGTGAGAAGTCGAACGGCGGCCCCGTCAGCGCCGCGAGCGTACGACGCTGTTGACGGTCCATCGCGTCGAGTGCATCTTGCTCGGCTCTGGCCCGGACTTGCCGGGCCTGTTCGAGGCCTCATGCCCCCGGGTCCGTCCGCTGTGAGGTGGCAATTCTCCTATTCATCGCCGTGAGAGCCCGCCGGATCGTCCCAATCTGCGTGGTCGACAATCTCAATCGCGATGCTGTCTCGATGCGGAGAATGCCCGAAATCCCCTGTGCCTGCAGGACGATCTGATCGAAACGTTCAAGCTGCCGCGCCGATAGGATATCAGATAGTTGCTCCCTGAATTGCAGCAGCAGGGGCTTGGCGGCCTCGTCTCGCTTTTCGGGCGGCAGATCGCGCAGCCGCCACAATGGCAAATGTCCTCCCAGAGCTCATTTGCCACGCTGCTATTTGTCATACTGCGTCGATAGCGTTACGAGGCATCGCCTCACGATGTTCGGTATAAGGTGATCTGCCGGGGCCGGCTGCTGCACACGGGACATTATACGGATTATGATCAATTCCCACGCCCCTTCATCTCCATTACGGGGCAGCCCCTTCGCTTGTCATTTCGACCGGAGGCCAAAGGCCGGAGCGGAGAAATCCTATGAATTGGAGCCGTGCAAGAGGAAAGGTCATCTTTTTCGCAACATTTCTTTCGTCCTTACTACTGCTTCTTTTTCCTGTCGGCCCCTGCGCCCAAAACGCTGAGGGGGCGAGAGGAAAAAGAAGCCTCCACGCTTTGAACGACGCCACGGCGGGCGGCCTACGCTCCTATTCGTACTCGTCCCGAAGACGGCACATCAGACTCCATACAGGGAAAGCTCCTATTCTCTGGCTCGCGGTCCGGCGAACCAGCCGCGTTTCTCCACTCAAGATGCTTTCCGGATCAGGCCAGCCGTAGTGTCTATCCTGTCAACGTCGTTTGTTCCTTAGACCTCCACGCGGTCGATGCGATCGTTCTTCTTGCCGGTTCGATAGATCCAGGTCATCTTGTGAGGGTTTGAGACCGTCAGCGTATCGACACCGTCTCGCAACGCATCATAGTAGTAGGCAGCCTGGCCACTGA
>CAYNQP010000910.1:0-1517 GCA_964399325.1 uncultured Pirellulales bacterium | reverse complement strand
CAAGAAGAAGGCCGGCCCAGAGGTGGCCCGGATCGTCCTGGACATGCTCGCGTGAGCCTTCACACTGTCGCCGCGAACCTGTCCTCTGTTGAACCGGAGTTGTTTTGGTGAGTGAATCCATAAGGAGCAGTCGATTCGACAAAGTCGCGACCGCGGCGTGCCTGGGGGCGTTGTGCTTCTGGTCGCTGGGCCCGATCTTGATCGCCTACCTGGCCGATTCTGTTGGGTCATGGACTCAGAATGCACTGCGTTATACGGTGGCTTGCCTGTTCTGGCTGCCGGTCCTGCTGTACTTCATATACACCGGGCGATTCGACAAGCGCACGTGGCGTCTGGCCCTCTGGCCGGCCGTGGCCAACATCGCCATGCAGAGCCTGTGGGCCGAGAGCTTCTACCACATTGGTCCGGCCTTCTCCGTGCTGCTGTCGAAGACGTCGGTGCTGTGGGTGACGGCCTTCTCGCTGGCGTTCTTCGCGGATGAGAGGCCGTTGGCCGGGAGTCGGCGTTTCTGGACGGGGTTGGCCCTGTCTGCGACCGGAGTGTTTGGCGTGCTCTACTTCAGGGACGACTTCGGCACGGCCGGTACGGTCACGGGCATTGGGATTTCCCTGGCCTGCGCCCTCATGTGGGCGGTCTACACCCTCTCGGTCAAAATCAAGCTGCGGGATATCGACTCGCGCGTAGGCTTTTCCGTCATCAGCATCTACACCGTTGTTGGTCTCTGGATCGGGGCGTTCATCTTTGGCGATCCGCGCGAGTGTGCGACCATGGGCGCCGCGCCCTGGATGGCCGTAGTTTTCTCGGGCGTTACGTCCATTGCCTTGGCGCATGTCTTCTATTACGTGGCGATCAAGCGCATCGGTGCGACCATCCCGCTGATCGTGATTTTATCCCAGCCTCTCGTCGTTTTCAGCATTTCCAGCGTGGTCTTCCAGGAGCGCCTCAACGGTCTTCAACTGCTCTTCGGTCTGTTGCTGCTGTTCGGGGCAGGAATCTCTGTCTGGGCCCAGGAACACCTCAAGCGGGGTCGCTCGTAGCGATCCAGCCGGACGATTCCATCCGACAGCTCCGTCAGACGCCGGAAGGTCAGACAGTCTCCTTGGATGCCTGTCACTGCGGGGGAGCGTTGACCATGGCTGGGGGCAGTGTCGGAGTAAAAAGGTTTGACGTCTTGAACCTGCCTTGCCTACAATCGTATGAATCCCTATCCATGCGTAAGGCTTTTTGTCTGCCGTATGCGTTGGTTGTGCCGTACTTCACAAGTGTTTGGAGGTTAAACATGATTAGAAGCATCGTTCGAGGAGTCGATGGCCCCCGTTGGTTGACCTTATCCATCCCTTCTATACTCGTGTGGTTCCTTATGCCATTATCGGCCCTGGCGGCGGAGAGCCAGAGCATTGCCACGCTTCGCCAGATGGGCAAGGCATTCGCTTCGATTGCTGAAAAGGCATCTCCGGCCGTAGTAGGCATAAGCGCCACCAAGACGCTGCGGGAGTCTTCGCAGGAATGGTCCAACC
>CAYNQP010000909.1:0-1522 GCA_964399325.1 uncultured Pirellulales bacterium | reverse complement strand
GTATGCGGTCCAAAAAGTGTGCATTTGGCCAGTGCCGCGGCTTCCATCATGTCGGACCCGCCCATCGGCACAAGCGAGCGCCCGACGAAGATGACGCGCGCCAGCGAATAGAACCGCCGCAGGTCACCCATGGTGTCACCCAATATCACCGCGTCCTGGTTGAGGTCGGCGCGGGGCGGCGCCTCCTTGAGTTGACTGTAACGGACCAAGGGCAGGCCCATCTGCTCGATCAGTTGGGCGACCTCGTTGAATCGCTCCGGCTTGCGCGGCACGACGGCCAGGCGGACCGGATGCAGTCTTTCGTCCTGGATCAGCGACTGATAGACCGTGAGGATGATCTTCTCCTCGTCGTTGCCTGTGCCGCCGGCAACCCACAACGGCGCCTCGGCAAGGTTCAACTGTCGGGCGAGCGTATCGGTGCCCTCGACACGATCGGCGAGCTGCGCCGTGTCGTATTTCAGCGAGTTCGTCACCACGACGCTGTCGGTAGGGCACCCCAACTCCCGAAAGCGGCCGGCGTATTCGGCGGTCTGTGCCAGCACGAGGTCGAGCTTGCCGAAGAAAGTTCGTGTCACCGGCTTGATCCAACGATACCGAGCGAAGCTCCTGTCGCTGATCCTGCCGTTGACGACTACGATGGGGACGCTGCGCTGCCGTGCGACATGCACGAAATTAGGCCAGACCTCGAGCTCCATCAGCAGGCAGAGCGTCGGGTTGATATGGCGAAACGCCGTGGCCATGGTCCAAGAGAAATCGAACGGAAAGTAGCAGACGGTCCACTTGGATCCAAAGGTTGCCTGGGCACGGGCAAATCCCGTGTCGGTCGTCGTGCTGATAACGATCTCGAAATCGGCAAAGCGGCTCTCAAGGTCGGTCAGCAATGTCTTGGCGGCGTTAACCTCGCCGACACTGACGGCATGGAGCCAGATGCATCGCTTCCCGGGGGACCGACGCCGGATGCGGCCGAACCGCTGCGCCCAGCCGCGGCGGTAGCGCTGGTGCCGCACCATGCGGTAGATGATGACAGGGCTGTACAGCAGTCCCGCGAGCAGGTAAAGCAAATCGAGAATGAATCTCATATCTTTCCGATAGCGACTAGAGAACGAGCGACCGCCGCATGATATATCCGACGGGCAGATGTGTCAAATGCCTGAGTGAAGCTCGACAGGACTCAGGGCATGAAGGTTCGCAGCCAGCTCAGGCCGAGTATGCCGAGGTCAACGTTGTTCACGATACCATCGGGGACGGAAGCCGGCCCGATATCGGCCCTGGGATTCCAGTTGGGGGTTCCTTGGGTGCTCAGCCATGCGGCCGCCAAAGCGGTCAGGTCAACATAGTCGACTTGGCCATCGCCGGAATCGGGGGCGATGTCGGCCGTCGGCTCCGGGGCAGTCGGTTCGATGGGCTGCAATTCGAGCGTGGGGTCGTCCTGCAGGAACAGCCCGCCGCCGCGAATGATGAGGTTGAAGTCGACGAACAGGTTCATCCCGATGATACCGTCGAGCGTCCCTCCCTCCGGCGA
>CAYNQP010000908.1:0-1523 GCA_964399325.1 uncultured Pirellulales bacterium | reverse complement strand
CGCACAAGCTGACGCGGCTGAACTTCTCGGGCTTCATCATGCCGGAAAAGGACGCTGAGAAGCGATATTTCACGGACTGGGGCACAGCGGCCACCGCCGACTTTGTTGCGATGATGGCGATGGGGGCGCGGCACTTCAAGCCCTACGATGCGGCGTATGCACAGAAGTGTCTCGATGCGGCCAAGGTAAGCTACGAATTCCTGACGAAGAACCCGCAGGATAAACGTTGGAGGCAATCCGAGTTCAGCACGGGGGGCTATCAAAGCGCTGCCACCGATGACCGGCTCTGGGCGGCGGCGGAGATGTGGGAAACCACGGGTGATCCTGAATGCCTCAAGGACTTCGAGACGCGGGCCGCTGCGCCCATCGTATCCGGCCGCAGGGGCGGCGGCTCTAGCGGCAAAGTGGACGAGGACTGGGATTGGGGCAACGTCAGAAACCTGGGCATGTTCACCTACGTCCTGTCGAAACGGCAGGGGCGGAATCCCGAGTTGCTCGATACCGTGCGACGCGACGTGCTCGCCACAGCCGACGCTATCGTCGCCAACGCCGCGCAGGACGTATATGGCAGGACCTTGAGCCGCTACTACTGGGGCTGCAATGGAACCATCGCCAGACAGGTGCTGAACCTGCAGGTAGCCAATAAGGTCGCCCCCAAACAGGAGTACCTCGAGGCTTCTCTTGATGCCGTCGGGCATCTGTTCGGAAGGAACTGCTACAACCGGTCCTATGTCACGGGGCTTGGAATAAATCCGCCCATGCATCCCCACGACCGACGTTCCGGTGCTGACGGCATCGAGGCCCCATGGCCCGGCTATGTTGTCGGAGGCGGGCATCCCGGCGCAACGAACTGGAACGATGACCAGGACGACTACAGGACCAACGAGATCGCCATCAACTGGCAGGCGGGCTTGGTTTACGCATTGGCTGGATTTGTCGGAGGCCAGTAGCGCGAGGAGTGTTGGTCTCTGCTATGGAGAAAGGACAAGGCGATGAAGGTGTTTCGTATCGGTGCCGGGGTACTCGCGGTTCTGGTGGGGCTGGTGCATGGGGTGTCAGCCTCGGCCGCGGACCTGACGCTTCGCTATGACAAGCCGGCCGAGAATTGGGAGAAGGAAGCCCTGCCCATTGGCAACGGACGCATGGGCGGCAGCTTTTTCGGTGGCATTGCCTCGGAGCGGCTGGCGTTCAATGAGATCAGCCTCTGGACCGGCAATGAAGACGTGATGGGCGCCTATCAGGCCTTTGGCAATCTGAACATCAGTCTGCCCGGCCACGACCGCGGTGTCACGGACTACCTTCGTGAGCTTGACCTCAGCGAGGGAGTGGGGCGTGTCACCTATCGTGCCAATGGCGTGATCTACTGCCGCGAGTACTTCGCCAGTCATTCGGCCCAGGTGATCGTCGTTCGTCTCAGCGCTGATAGACCCGGCTCGTATACGGGCCAAGTCGAGTTGGCCGACATGCACGATGCTCCCACCGTCGCACAGGGTAATCGCATGACTTCCACCGGCGCCTTGACG
>CAYNQP010000907.1:0-1527 GCA_964399325.1 uncultured Pirellulales bacterium | reverse complement strand
TCTTCTTGAGCAACTCCTCGCCCATCGACAGGTCCGGGTTCATCCGCACCGGCAGCACCGTCAGCTTGCCATACCGCTTGGCCTCTTCCGAGACGTGCGGATCGAAGGCAAACCCGCAGACCAGCAACAGATCGAAACCGATCCCCTGCACGGCCTCCTTGGCGGCCTCCTTAACCAGTTCCGGCCCGACGGTCCCATGCTCGGGCCCGATGCAGAGGCCCACCCGCCGGACATCGCCGCTCTTTTCTGCATATTCACCTTCGGCGTGAATCCATTGTCCGGGAAACACGTCCAGGCGGTCGAACTTGAGCCGCTCGTTCTTGACCGTATTCTGCACGCCGGCCTTCAAGAGGTTCTCGATGATGACGTTGGCGAACTGCCCGCCCCCGATCATCTTCATCGTGGCCCCTTCCTCGCCGACCTCGGCCAGTCGCTTCTTCTCCTCGACGCTGATCGTCCGGTGCGGCGAGAGGCTCTCGACCGTGAACGGCCCGCTGACCCGAACGGTCTTGTTGTCCTCATACGGCTGATCGTAGAGCGTCTCGGTGTCCGCATGGCGGGCAATGGCCGCATCGATCTGCTCCCGCGTCATGCCTTCGCTGATGTCCGGGTTGTTAGCGATGGACTTGAGCGTCACGTGCGGCACCCGTTTGTAGACGAAGCCCTTGCGGATGTCGCCCTCAGTCTTATGCGGCGGCGGGACTTGACCGGTCAGTTCCGCTTCCTTCTTGATCCCTTCTGGCGAGTCTGCCAGCAGGTAGTACGGGTACTTCGCCGCCATCAGCCGCGTGCGTGCCAGCGCCAGCGCAACCCGGCTGGTATCGCAGGTGATCCACCGGCGGCCCCACTGCTCCGCGACATAAGCTGTCGTTCCACCGCCGCAGGTCGGATCAAGTACAAGATCGCCGGGATCGGTCGTCATTAAGATACAGCGTTCGATTGTCTTCGGCGTCGTCTGCACGACATAGATTCGTTCGCCAAAGCTGCTACTTGTGTCAGTCCAGATGTTCGTTAGGGGAAACACAGGAAAGTCTTCGAGATATCGCTTATAGAAAAGCGTGTTTCCAGAGACAACAAGGCGATTGGCCCACTTGAGCCGATTCATTCCCTCGGGACTGGTGCTCCAGTACCTACCACCTGGGGTGAAGATGCGGCCTCTGAACTCGACAGGCTCTTTGCCCAAGCTGTATTCGTGGCTGGAACTTGCGTCACTCGCGGCGAATACTCGTCCGTCGTTCGGTATGAGAGATGGCGTCTCTCGCTCATCGCTTGTCAGACGACGCTCAGTTCCATCAGAAAGCTCAACCCATGTATACTGACTGCCCCCCTCTACCCCTACGCCCTTTTCTCGCTGAAGCTGTCGGTACTTCGTACAAGAACGATCCTTGCCGTACCAGAGAATGAAATCGGACACCGTAGGGACGTACTTGTCTGTCGGGGCACTTGTCTTCTGGAGAACGATAATGGCGATGAAATTCTCGCTCCCGAACATCTCATCGAGCACACTGCGCACCAAGTGTACGTTCT
>CAYNQP010000906.1:0-1528 GCA_964399325.1 uncultured Pirellulales bacterium | reverse complement strand
TAACCCAGATCGGACCGGCCTTACGGGGATTCACTTGCGTTCGGTGCTGCGGTTCTGGCCTGAGAATCCAGGTGGCGCGAAGAAAAAAAGCCAATTCTTACCGCAAAGGTTGCCGCTGAAATACGAAGCACGAAACCCGAAATCCGAGACAAATCTCAAGCACGAAACAAGGAATGACCATAACGCTGTCGCGCTGCGGCGGGCCCGCTTGGAATCTTGGGTTTGGGTCCTTCGGGCTTGTTTCGGGTTTCGAGATTCGGATTTCGGGCTTGCGCCAGAGGGCCGGGACGCGAAACAAAGCCAATTGCGCGGGCAGGATGCCCGCGACACGCGAAGGCGGGACGCCTTCGACACGGGGTTATTTTTGGCAGTAGTCGATGATGCGGGCGATTTGGCTGCGGAGGTCTCGGCGGTGCACGATCATGTCGAGGAATCCGTGTTCGAGCATGATCTCGGCGGTCTGGAAGCCGTCGGGCAACTCGACCTTGATCGTCTCGGCGATGGTACGCGGGCCGGCGAAGCCGATCAAATTATGTCTTTTCTATCCGATATGACGCATTCGTGATCTTCGTCCTCTCAAAGATAAGAGTCCTACGGTGACCAATAACAAGGAAGATGGTATGGGGACAGTAGTGATTCGAACGTAGTCCCAGTCAGCCGAACCATTCATGCCCCCGGTTGATTTTCTTATGTCGCCGAACGCGACATAGTTGGCCGACCACGCATAGCCCTGCGTCGTCAGGGCGTGAATGCCGTCTATGAATATGTTGGTTTGGTTCGATCCATATACCATCTTATACGTGTGGAAATCAGATGTCGTGTCTATCATGTGGTAGTCGGTGAGATCGCTCCAGTTGCTGTTCATTTGCCCCTCTGCGATCGCTGCTATTCTGTCATCGAGAAATACGAGGCTATATGCCCGACTTGAGTCCACAATAACAAGGGCAGTGTCCGGAATCTCCCCATTGTTGCCTGTGCTTCCAACTTTCAGTCTTGCCTCCACGATTAAGGAGGTTCCAGAGTCAACAATGTTAGGGGTATAGTAGGTCTGCTGTTCGTTTCCAAGTGTCAGCGTGCTGATGGTAAGTATGTCTCCATCAGTGCTGACGTTGCCATTGCCGGTCTGTTGCCACGGTGGTATGGCATCTGTCGGTAAAGTAGACCCGTCATAGAGGATGGTGCTGGGACTAGCCCAAACGGCCTCCGTGAACAAGAACGTAGCAAGAATTGCTATCGTGTGTCTGTAGGGGAACCTTTCTGGTGGGATCAGCATGACCATTTTCTCCTTCCTGACGCCAATAGGACTCGTTTCCATACACGACGGGTAGGAAACACTCGCCTTTATGCATCTATCGTTCGCATCACATCTACGAGCAGAAGTGTAGGTTCGATAAACAGGCGTGTCAACCCTCTATGTCAAGATACTATACGGATTCGGAGAAATTCTCGCACGCCCGTTAAAACAGGGTAGCGCCAGCTCCAAGCATCTGACATACTCTCGAAAAAACAGGAGGAACTGTCGGATGCA
>CAYNQP010000905.1:0-1530 GCA_964399325.1 uncultured Pirellulales bacterium | reverse complement strand
GGTCAGCATACGCAGTCCCTTATGCTGCCGCAACTGGCCGTGGTGGACCCGCTCCTAACCCATTCGATGCCGCCGGCCCTGACGGCTGCCACCGGACTGGATGCTCTGACGCAGCTTGCAGAGGCCTTCGTCTGCAAAAAGGCCAATCCACTGACTGACGGCGTGTGCCGCGAGGGCCTGACACGTGCGGGACGGTCGCTACGTCGAGCCTTTGAGGACGGCAGCGATGCCCCGGCCCGCGAGGACATGGCACTGGCCAGCCTGTTCAGCGGCCTGGCCCTGGCCAATGCCGGACTCGGCGCCGTGCATGGCTTCGCCGGACCGCTGGGCGGCATGATCGATGCACCACACGGCCTGATATGCGGAAAGCTGCTGCCCTTTGTCACAGAGGCAAATGTCTGTGCCTTGCGGGATCGGGCCTCCGATGCACCGGCACTGGGACGCTTCGACGAAATCGCACGAATCCTGACGGCAAGCAGCACGGCCAAGGCCATCGACGCCGTCCGATGGATTCAGGAACTCTGCGCCGCGTTCGGCCTGCCCGGACTGCGTCGACACGGACTGTGCGAAGGCGACATCCCCAGCGCGGTAGCCAAAGCCAGGAAGGCCAGCAGCATGAAGGGCAATCCCATCGAGCTGTCGGACGAGGCGCTTACGGAAATACTGAAGTCCGCCATCGACTGATCCGCTCACTTAACCGCAGCGTCAATCACTGGGCTCCCTGTGAACGCTCGGGCCTACCGATTTCTTTGAATGGAAGCTCTACCTGCTTGCTGTCGAGGAACACGACAACCGTCCGGCGACTGCGGCGGATGCGCTCCACGACCCCCTCGCGTTTGAACGGGATGACATAGACGCTATCGCCGCGACGGAGGGCCTCAATGAATTTCTCGTGGCGAACCGCCAGTGGCGTGCCGGCAGCCAGCTTGGAAATATGCGCCGCCAGTTGTTCGGCCTTCTGACTCCACGTCTGCGGCGCATTGTGCATCTCGGCGGCAAACGCCTCGACCAGACCACGCACCGCACTCATCGAATCGTCGATCTCGCGGTCCGCTTGCTGCTTGAGCCGTCGCCCTTCGTCACGAACGCGGGCGAGCCGCTTCACGACCCGGGCGCGTGTCTGTTTCGTGTCGTCGAGCATAGCGTGGGCCTCGGCTCGCTTGCGCTCGGCGTCTTCCCGAGTTGCCTGGATCTGATTGATCAGCTCGGAGGTAATGTCTGCCTCCTTGTCCAGCAGCGACCCCGCCTGCCTGAACACGTCGTCGGGCATGCCGAGGCGCTTGGCTATGGCAAGAGCATTGCTGCTGCCCGGCGTTCCAATCATGAGTCGAAAGGTCGGCTTCAGCGTCTCGGTATCAAACTGGACGGAGGCGTTCTGGGCGCGAGGCGCGGTGTAGGCAAAGCCTTTGAGCTGGCCGAGGTGCGATGTCGCGACGACCTTGCCCCCCTTGCGCATCAGACCGTCCAGGATGGCCGTGGCGAGAACAGCTCCCTCGATGGGATCGGTCCCGGCGCCCAGCTCGTCGAGCA
>CAYNQP010000904.1:0-1533 GCA_964399325.1 uncultured Pirellulales bacterium | reverse complement strand
GCTTCTATGTATCGAACGATACCCTCACGCAAATGGATGATTGCACTGTTGTGCCTGTTGGTTGGGCCGGCCGTGGGCGCCTGGGCACAAGGAGCGTCTGGAACGGTCAAAGCCGAGATCGCCATCGACACCCAGAGCAAGGCTGAACCGATTTCTCCGTACATCTATGGGCAATTCATCGAGCACCTGGGCCGCTGCGTCTACGGCGGCATCTGGGCGGAGATGCTCGAAGATCGAAAGTTCTATCATCCGATCACAGCCGACTATAAGCCTTACGTGCCGTCGAAAGCCACTCCTTCGAACGCCCCGTTCCAGGTGGTCGGAGCTTCGCCCTGGCAGATTATCGGCTCCGCTGATTCTGTCACGATGGTCGAAGAAGACTCGTTTGTCGGCGCGCACTCGCCGCTCATTCAGGCCGGCAGCGGCATCAGGCAGCTCGACCTCGGGCTGGTCAAAGGCAAAGCGTATATCGGCTACATGTATCTCCGAGCCAAGGAAGGCAATCCGAGTGTCACTGTCTCGCTGGCGTGGGGCGACAATCAACAGGCCTCAATGCGGTTTGGAGCCATAGAGAAGCAGTATGTGAAATATCCTTTCTGGCTTACCAGCGGTGCAGACACAACGCGTGGCAGATTGGAAATCAAAGTCGATAATGGCTCATGTCTTGTCGGCACCGTCTCGATCATGCCAGCGGATAATATCAACGGCATGCGTGCCGATACCCTCGCACTGCTCAAGGAACTCAATGCCACTGTCTATCGCTGGCCGGGAGGTAATTTCGTCAGTGGTTACGACTGGCGCGATGGAATCGGCGAAAGGGACAAACGTCCGCCGCGAACCAACCCGGCATGGACGGGTGTCGAACACAATGACTTTGGCATGCACGAATTCATCGACTTCTGCAGAATCGTGGGCGCCGAGCCGGTGATTGCCGTCAATACAGGTTTTGGCGATGCGTATTCCGCCGCGGCCGAATTGGAGTACGCCAACGGATCGGTATCCACTCCGATGGGAGCTCTGAGGAAAGTCAATGGCTCTGCCAAACCTTTCGAGGTTCGCTTGTGGTGCGTAGGAAATGAAATGTGGGGAGACTGGCAACTTGGATACATGAGCCTCGAAGATTACGTTCTCAAGCACAACCTGGTCGAGCAGAAGATGCGCGAAGTCGATCCGACGATCACGACCATCGGATCGGGCGATGTCACCGACGCCGGACCGAAGAGCTGGAGTCGAGGCATGTTGACGAGCTGCGCCAATCACATGGACCATCTCAGCGAACACTTCTACGTCACTGAAACGCTCGCCAATGTCGCCGAGCACGTCGCCCAGGTTCCCGCCGCGATCAAACGAATTGCCGACGCTCATCGCGAGTTCCGCAAGAGCATTCCCGCTCTCAAGGGCAAGGACATTCGCATTGCGCTGGATGAGTGGAACTACTGGAACTACAATCCAGGTGAAGGCGACCAACTCCTACCTGAGGACGAGTACTGGTACGGCGAGCTTGGAAGACGATACTCCTTCCAGGACGGCCTG
>CAYNQP010000903.1:0-1536 GCA_964399325.1 uncultured Pirellulales bacterium | reverse complement strand
AGTCCGCTCACGTCGCTTCAGAACGGATTGCTTCGTCTCGTTGATGCCTTGAAGCACCTGTTTGGTCATATACTCTATCACACCCATTCCCAGGAGCGCAATGAGGATGAGGACGGAGAAGGTAATACCCGCTACGAGCACACCCCTTTCCATGGATTTGGCTCTGTTAGCCTCCGGAAGCATCAGGTTCACGCAGGAGCCGCTGTCATCTTGAGCCAGCAACCTCATCGCCAACCCAAGTGCGGTGGTGGACACGGCCCCTTTCACACGGGGGCCACGTACAATGCCATCCGGTATGCTTGCCTGCGTCGCAATGCTCATCGGCGCGGCAGTCACCTTGGTCTGGAGAGATCGATCCGCGTCCTCCGCGATGGAGGCATTGTCCTCATCAGCGAACGTGATGGTCCATCCTTCCCGCTGACCACCCCCTCCAATGCCATAGAACCGAAGTACGGCGTTGATTTCGTCTGCAACCCATCCGTAGACGGAGACAGGTTCCGTATCGGCAAGCTCACACCCCTTCGTTCTGACAAAATCGAGAGCCCCTCCGAGGAACACACACACCGTCAGTGTGTTGTTCTTGAGTAGGGCCAACAGCAGATTGGCACTGGATGGGTTCGCATCGGCTGCCGGCCGCAGTGCTCGCGCACAGGCCATAACCGCCGGTTCAATGACACCAACTCGGAGCCCAGCGCTGCGACACGTCTGGGTCAGACCAGATACAGTCTTATGGTCCGTTGCCACGATGAGAACCTTACCCAGCACACTATGCCGGGCCGGGGTCAAAACACGGTAGTCCGATACCGTCTCTCTCCCCGACAGAGCAGCATACTGCTGGACCTCACCCGAGACAGACGCTGCGATCTGCTGTGGATCCTCTTCACTCAGCGGCACTATCCGGGCAAGCGTAGCGGCGACGGGCAGCGATATCGCGACATGCTTCGCTCGAATCCCGCCGCGTTTCTTTGCGGCCTTCAGAGCTTTGCCAAGCTTCGGGGCATCCACTATGTGACCGTGGTCAATCGTCCCTTCAGGGACAGGGGCCTGCACGGCATTCAGCACCGTGAGGCCGCCCCGATCCTTCTTGAGCAATACCATATTCATTTGTGTCTCGGTCACGTCAATGCCAAGCGCGACCTTCACAGCCGATCTCATTCATTCACCTTGAAGTTATCAATGACCACAATGTGCGGCGGCCCCGCATCCGAAACCGTCACCCTGGCCTCCACCCTAGCGACAAACCCGTCGGACGACGTTCCGACAGAGGTAATCCGTGACCTTCTGACGGTCACCGTATATGTCCCCCCGGAGAAGGGCTTCCCACTGAACCCGGCGTCCCAGTCCGAATCGGTTCGGAGTTGCGCCAAGGCATCGTTGAGCCCGGTCTCGGCAATGACCAAGGCCTCGGCCGCCCGGAGGTGGTTGTGCATGATCTGAATCTCTTCGACATTCACCTGGAGCATGCCCATCACCAATGCCGAAAGCAACGCGGTGATGAAGACCGTCATGAGCAAGGCTGAACCACCGTGTCGCGAG
>CAYNQP010000902.1:0-1537 GCA_964399325.1 uncultured Pirellulales bacterium | reverse complement strand
CGAGATCAAGAACAGCACGAACAAGGCTGAATGGACAGTCCTTGAGGCCGTTCCGGTGATTCCACCGGATCTTAGGCCGCTCGTTCTGCTGGAGAGAGACAATTTTGCCACGAGCGATTTGAATGATCTCTACCGACGCATCATCAATCGCAACAACCGTCTCAAGAAGCTGATCGATCTGAACGCCCCGGAAGTCATCATTCGCAATGAAAAGCGCATGCTGCAGCAGGCCGTGGACTCACTGCTGGACAATGGCCGGTGCCGCCGCCCTGTTCTGGGCAGCAACAACAGGCCGCTGAAGTCGCTCACGGATATGATCAAGGGCAAACAGGGACGCTTCCGCGAGAACTTGCTCGGCAAACGCGTTGATTATTCGGCCCGATCGGTGATTGTCGTGGGGCCGAGCCTGAAGCTCTATCAATGTGGCCTTCCGAAGAAGATCGCGCTGGAGCTCTATCAGCCCTTCATCATTCGCAAGCTGAAACAGCATGGTTTTGCGGACACGATCAAGAGCGCCAAGCGGATGATCGAACGGCGCGACGAGCAGGTGTGGGATATTCTCGAAGAGGTGATCCATCAGCACCCGGTCCTGCTGAACCGTGCTCCGACCTTGCACCGAATGGGTATTCAGGCGTTTGAACCGGTGTTGGTCGAGGGTAATGCGATCATGCTTCACCCTCTGGCCTGCAAAGGGTTCAACGCGGACTTCGACGGCGACCAGATGGCGGTCCACCTGCCCCTGAGTGTTGAGGCTCAGGCGGAGACCCACATCCTGATGATGACCACCGGCAACATCTTCTCGCCGGCGAACGGCGCTCCGATGGTTGGCCCGTCTCAGGACATGGTCATGGGCAGCTACTACCTGACGGTGTCGAGGAGTGACCTGCCGGGGGCGGTCGCGCCGGATGAACGTCAAATCCGAGTGTTTCGCGACGTCTTTGAAGCCATGATGGCGCACGAGACCGGGAAGGTCGGCTTGCAGGACAAGATTCGCGTTCGGATCTTTCGACGGATGGTCAAGGATGTATCCGGCGAGGTGCAGTACGCGGAGGAATTGAAAGACGGCAGTGGCGGCTTCAGGCCTCATTCCATCTATACGACCGCGGGCCGCTGCATCTTCAACGACATTCTGCCGGACACGATGCCGTTCTACAATATGACGATGTCGCAAAAGAAGCTCAGCATGGTCATCAGCGACTGTTTCGAATACTCCGGCAGCGCTGAGACGGTGGGTCTACTCGACAGGATCAAAGATGTGGGCTTCAAGTACGCGACATTGGCCGGACTGAGTTTCGGGTTGATCGATCTCAAGATTCCGCCGAAGAAGGCGGAGATTATCACCGAGACGGAGAAACGCATCGCGAAGATTCGCAAGAATTACGACAGCGGCGTTTTGACCGAGCGAGAGCGATACAATCAGGTCATCGACGCTTGGACCAATGCGCGTGTGGCCGTTACGAACGAAATGATCAGAGGGCTGCGCGAGGACAAGAAGGAAGACGGTACGCCGTATCTGAACCCGATTTATCTGATGTCG
>CAYNQP010000901.1:0-1538 GCA_964399325.1 uncultured Pirellulales bacterium | reverse complement strand
CGCGGCCCGAAGACTTTCTCGTCGAGGAGCTGCCCCTGTATGAGGCGAGCGGCTTGGGCTCGCACACCTACGCCTTCATCGAGAAGAAACGCCTGGGTACGCGTGAAGCCGTCAGTCGCATCGCCCAGGCCTTGGGCACCTCGCCCCGGAACATCGGTTCGGCCGGCCTGAAGGATACCCACGCCGTAACGCGGCAGTGGATTTCCGTCGAGCACGCCGACCCCGAGCAGCTCAAAAACGCCAGCATGGCCGACATCCGCGTTCTGAAGGTCACGCAGCACACGAACAAGCTCAAACCCGGCCATCTGGCGGGCAATCGTTTCATCGTCCGCCTGCGCCAGACGACCATGCCGATAGAACAAGCCGCACACACGGCCGAGCAGGTGCTCGCGATCCTGACCTGCAAGGGCGTTCCGAATTACTTCGGCCCGCAGCGGTTCGGCAATCGCGTTGACAATCACCTCCTCGGCAAGGCCGTGATCGACAACGACCCGACCCGGGTCATCGACCTGTTCATCGGCCGGCCCGACCCTAAACTCGACAGTCCTGTCATGCTCCAGGCCCGCACGTTCTACCTCGAAGGCCGCTACCAGGAGGCCCTCGACGTTTGGCCCCGACAGATCCCGGAGCGCCGCCGCATCCTCAAGGCCCTCGTCATCAACCGGGGCAGCAAGAACCGGGCCTTCCACATCATGGACAGGCACCTCAAGGGCTTCTTCATCTCGGCCTACCAGTCGTCCGTGTTCAACCGCGTGGTCGCCGCCCGCATGCCCGACATCGACAAGCTGCTGACCGGCGACATGGCGTATAAGCACGACAACGGCGCGTGCTTTCACGTGGAAGACGCCGCCCTCGAACAACCGCGCTGCGACCGCTTCGAGATCAGCCCGACCGGCCCCCTGCTGGGCCAGCGCACCACGCGCCTGACCGGCCCGGCCGCGGAAATCGAGGAGCCCATCCTTCAGGCCGAAGGGCTCGGCGAAACACAGTTCCACCAGATGAAACGCCTCGGCGCCCGAGGAGGCCGCCGATCCTTGCGCTTCCAGCCCCGCAACATCGGCGTCGGCACCGGCACCGACGACCTTGGCCCCTACCTGGAGCTGCGCTTCGAGCTCGACCCCGGCTGCTACGCCACCACGCTGATTGCCGAAATCACCAAGAACCAGACCATTGACCCCGGTGCGGAGCAAAGCCCCGATGACGCCGACAGCGATTGACCGCCGGAAGACGCAGGACGGACGACAGAAGACAGAGGCCCCCAGCCGCGACATCCGGCGTTTGGCAGCCCCGGCCTCGAACGAGCCATAGAATGGGCGTTGGCGTATCTTAGTGTGCATCGGCATTACCTCACGCTCGCCCCGGCAGCCCGGACGCCGCGTTCTTCCCGCAAATTGGGTTTGTTTTGCGCAGCCTGTATCGGTTCGCACACGCGTTCTTCCTCCCGGCGCTTCACCTGGTCCCCCGCAAATTGGGTTTGTTTCGCCGTTTGTAGTGAGCCCTGCCTCCGCAGGGCCAAGCTTGCCCCCGCGAAGGCGGGG
>CAYNQP010000900.1:0-1542 GCA_964399325.1 uncultured Pirellulales bacterium | reverse complement strand
TTCGGCGGCTATGTCAAGCTGCTGGGCCAGGAAGATGTCGGGCCCGTCAAGCAGATCAATGACCCCCGCTCGTTCGCCAACAAGTCGGTCGGGGTTCGGGCGGCCGTTATCGCGGCCGGTGTGACATTCAACGTCATCAGTGCGGCCATCGTACTGATGATCGTTTTTCTCGTCGGCATCAATTTCCCCCCGCCGGTGGTCGGCGGCGTGATTCCGGACTCCCCGGCGGCCAGAGCGGGCCTGCAGCCCGGCGACGAGTTCATTGAGATCGACGGGGATCGGAGAAACCTCGATTTCAGCAGCATCTCTCTGGCTGCCGCTCTGTCGCACCTCAACGAGGCGGTCCCGATGACGGTCCGGCATCCCGACGGGACGACGGAAGAGATGGGGCTCGTTGCCGAAGACCTGCCCGGGGGACAGATTCGGGCGTTTGGGATCGAGCAACCGTTTAGTCTGACGCTGGCATCGATTGCCGATCCGAAGACGCTGGAGGAGAAGATCGGCCTGCTGCCTGGCGACACGGTTACGGCCGTCGACGGTCGTACGGTGGAAAACCAATGGACGTATGACAAGATCGTCCGAGAGACCCTCTCGGACAGAGTGGTGATTACGGCCGAGCGCGCGAAGGCCCAGGGGGGCGTCGAGCAGGTTCGAACCGAGTTGAGCCTCGGGTGGCTGGCCGGTGAGGGCGAGGTCAAATCCGAGGCGGACCTGACGAATGTCTACTCGATGGTTCCGCGCCTCCGTGTCATGGGCGACCGGTTGCCGAGTTCCGGCCGTACGGCCGGCGACGAGAGCCAACGGTTGCTGGGCGGCGATATCATCCTCGCAGTGGGCGACGTAGAAGACCCGACCTACACGGAGTTGCGGGAAACCACCGTGGAATTCGAAAACAAGCCTTTGGCCGTTAGAGTCATACGTGCCGATCCCAATGGGCTGGAGCAGATCACTACGGTTACCGTCACGCCGAGACGCGATCCGGCCAGCGACCGGGTCGTGATCGGCTTCGTTCCGCTTCTGGATGCCGAGCACGCCGTGGTGGCCAAAACGGTGGCATCCGAGGGGGGTGCAGCGAAGCTGGATATTCCTCGCGGCGCCAGAATCACGGCCGTGAACGACCAGGCGGTATCGAGCTTCTTCGACATCATCAGGGAGGTCCGTCGCTGGGATGGCCAGCCGGTGACTCTTGAATACCAGCTTGACGCCGAGGTCAAGGGGGGAGTCACGTTGCAGACGGCCCAGGTGGACCGGCCCATCAGGATTGAATCGACCCTTCTGGAGCCTCTGCCCTTCAAGGGGCTGGAGCAACTCTACAAGGCCGATAGTCCGGTCGATGCGATCAAGATGGGGTACCGCAAAACGGTCATGTTCATCTCCATGACCTACATAACACTGATCCAATTGATCGGGGGGCTGCTCAGTCCAAAGCTGCTCATGGGACCGGTCGGCATCGTCGTGTCGAGCTATCAGATCGTTGCCCGAGAGCCCCTGATCTACTATGCATACTTCCTCGGTCTGATCAGCGCCAGCATCGCTGTACTG
>CAYNQP010000899.1:0-1548 GCA_964399325.1 uncultured Pirellulales bacterium | reverse complement strand
ACTCGACCACTGGTAACTGGCTTCTGTCCTCGTTCAACGGGGTCTTCGACAAAACGCAGCGCCCTATCCACCTGCCTATGCAGAGGAGAGACCTTCTGGTGGAGAAGACAGAATGTGCGTACTTCCTGAAGCGCTGTGTCCGAGATACAATGACTCCGTTTGGAAATGGCGGTGCTGCAAACGATGCAGCCGGCGAAAGGAGCGGCTATCTTCGATGGATCTGACCTTCTTCTACGCGGATCTCGAACGTTTGGAGCGCGATCTCTGTCTTCCATCCGAGTTCCTTGGTAAGCTCGTCGAGGAGGACGACTGGTCTTTCGTGATCAAATCACATGCTATCATCGAGGCGGCGCTCACGCACTTTCTCATCTCGTCCACGGATGCGCGTCTGGCACATTTGTTTCACCGCCTCCCCTTTGGCGGCGGGCACGCGAGCAAGCTTGCTGTCGCGCACGCACTTGGGTTGCTGGATGATCTGTCCCATGACTTCGCCCGACGCTTGTCTGAGCTCAGAAACCGACTTGTCCACGCTGTCGGCCACGTGTCATTTGCATTCGGGCCGTATGTCGCTGCCATGTCCCCAGGCGACCAGCGCGGGCTGGGCAACTCGATTGCCAAGGCTGTTGCGGCATCGAAATGGCAGGACTTCGGCGAGTTTGCCACCAAGGCGCTGGCGACAGACGCCAAGGTGACAATCTTCGTCGCTGTGCTTGGCACGTTGACGCGTATGTTGTTTAAGTTTGACCCGGATGAATACGCGCGAGCCGCAGAGGAGGCCAAGGCTCGTGCTCCGCAACTGGCCCTCTTCGCATTCGTCCTGATCATCGTCGCGGCATTGGCTGAGAAAGGCAAAGTAGACACCGCAGAACATTAGAGGAATCCGCGAACAATAGCTGTAGCCGTGGGTGAGCACCACCGCCAGCCTCGACTGGACGATCTGCCGTGCGCACCCTGGAATACTATCGTGGCACAAGGTCCTTGTCGAGCCTATCCTCTCCGCGGTAGTATCACGAACTATGGAGCCTCATGTTGGGAAGTCCAGTTCAGAAATGGCGGGAATCATGCAAGAGAAAGAAATCGCTAGCTGGCAATCGTGGAAAGACGAGATAGCTCGGCTGATGAAGAAAGAACGTACGCGCAAGGTTGCTGGTCACTATTCCTTTTCGGATTTGCTATTCCGTGGTCACATGTGCTCATCCTGGAAACTCGAGTCTACCCTAGAAAGACGGACTCCGTGTTTGCCGTCCTTCAACGAGTATGGGAGGATAATCAAAGCAACTAAGGCAGCTTTTGAATCAATGACAGATCGCAGGTGGGAGACGGTATTCCGCGCTAGTGATGCTCCTGGACCTCCTGAGGATTATGAGTTTATTGCGTACTTGAGACATCATGGTTTCCCAACGCCCTTGCTTGACTGGAGCCGTTCTCCATATGTAGCGGCTTTCTTTGCTTTTCAGACAAAGAGCCCGGAGAGAACCTGTGCAATATTCTCATTTAGAGAATACAGCGGCAATGGGAAGGGAGGCTGCACTAAGGAGTCAGCCATCG
>CAYNQP010000898.1:0-1555 GCA_964399325.1 uncultured Pirellulales bacterium | reverse complement strand
CAAAAAGGAAATACTGCCCTGCAAACGATTCGTGGAGGCCATAGCCTCTGTCTTGGCCTCTGAGCAGATATGTGCGAAGCTTATTACCAGAGAACTTGTTTAGGTTGCTGAGTTCGTGCTCAATCCTGCCAATATGCGACCGGTTCACTTCGTCCGTCTCGGGCTCCCATGCCTGCCTAAATACATCTCCAGCGGATCGCACTACTCCCAGATTCTTGACAAGACATATCAGGAGCTGTGTGGCTTGACGCCCAATTCGCTTGTGCGGAAAACGGTGTGACACGTGGCATGTGTCCCTCAAATCAAGCCAGAACAGATACTGGTCCCGCCTCTCTTCATATTCAGCGATGCCTTCGGCGGTGAAGTGTTTACCGGCCGTCCAAATGCTGTACTGAGGTGAATAGGCCTTCCCTATGATCGCGTCTTTATCATCGCTTTCGCATGCGAGTATATCCATTAGCAGGCCGGGGACATGTTCGATCAGGCAAGCGGTTAGGCTAGGAGATGCGCCCAGGCGAACTGCGGAAGCGGCGACGAGCTGCTCCAGTTCATTAAGGTGCGGCTGCCTGTCCTTTAACTCCCACGGTGTCTCGCCAATCGTCCCCATAACAATGGGGGTCACTAGATCCAGGGAGATATCCCTGGCAAGAGAAACGGCTTCGACGAGTTGTCGTGGAAACCCAATTGTCAATGCCCCAGTCGATGCCGCACTGAAAGTCTCGCGTATCTTGGAGGACAACACCTGCCAAAATGCATCGAAAAAAGGCGATTCCTGTGTATAGTGTTGCTTAATGAACTGTTCGGCCGCCATCTTGACCGCGGTCAGCCGTGATTCATTGCCCCTGCACCTGTGATCGAATTCGCTATCCATTGTCAATCGCCTTGAGTCTCTCGGAAAGATAGGGATGTGTGTAGCCCAGCAAGCCGTCGCCAAAAAAGAACCGCAGTGAGGCCATGACGGAATTCCATCGGGCCCCAAGCGCCTGAATCGGCCTGGCCCAGAGCCCTCGGCTGCAGTCCCGAGGCCGCGTGGTATACGTAAGTTGGGCTGCTGATGCCTTGACAAGCGCCCGTTTCAAAACATTTGCATCGCCTGTAACGGCAATCGCAAATCGGTCGGCGTCCATTTCTTTCTCAGCCCAGTCAAGGCACAGGGTCAGATAGAAGTTCGGAAACAGCGCGAGGCAGGAGAGCGCTTTTAGCAAACTGACTTGCCAGAGGCCTTGTCGAATGTGTGCGATCTCATGCGATATGACGGCTTTTAGCTCCTGGTGGGAGAGTAGTTCCAGTGTGTCCATGCCCACTTCTATTGCCGCCGTATTCATAACCGCGACATGCAATAGCCGCACTCCCATACCGGTTCGCCGAGTCAAGAGCAACACAGGGACTTTGATGCGGTGTTCTCGGCAGATTTCTGTGAGGTATTCCTGGAGCCCTAATACTTCAGGGCGACTCTGGCAGCGTTGGTGTCTTCGCAATATTTTGAGCCAAAGGATTAGGGCTAGGCTCTGTCTGAAAACTCATTTGGTGGCCCATTTAAGGTACTGTTGAATGA
>CAYNQP010000897.1:0-1556 GCA_964399325.1 uncultured Pirellulales bacterium | reverse complement strand
ATGCTCATTGTGGCACACCGTTACGGCACCTTGTCGCCTGACAAAGACAAGTCCTTCACGGAATTGGAGTACGAAGCGGCTAAAGCCGCGGGTAAGCTGATCGTGCCCTTCCTGGCGTCGGAGAAGTTCCCGCCCCCGGCAGGTCTGCGCGAAGATGATGCAGCCCGTACCAAGCTTGAAGCGTTTCGGAAACGTCTGCGCGACAACCACACGCCGCAGTATTTCGACAACGAGCCGCAGCTCTACGTGGCCGTCGCAGCGGCCCTTCACTTGATCAAGGCAGACGCGAGCACAACGACAGGGTCGGGAACGCGCTGGCCACTCTTGTCTCGATTATTTCGGCGGCGGAACGATTTGGAGACGGTCCTTCGCAGGCTAAGCAGGAACCAGCCGGTAGAAGCCTTCAGGCACCTGACCGAGTTGACACCCATCCGACTCCTGGGGTGCATCCCTCTGATTCGAACGACGAAGCCGATGGAGAGGCTGCTATACGACGGGGCGGAACAGAGCTGGCCCCATCTCGTCGAATCCGTCCGAATCGTGCGCACCGCGTTGTTACAGCGACTTAGTGACGACAGCGGTGCCTCCGTGGACGGGCCCCACCCCGTAGAAGTGGACGGGCACCACCCCGTACCAGTGGGCCCGCGCCACCCCCTGGAAAGGGTGCTACAGCTGATAGCCAAAAACGAGCGTGCTGCCTCCGGCTCCGTACTCGTAACCAGTGCCGATGAAGGAACAGGCAAGTCAAGCCTCACCGTGATGTTGGGCAGGAGCATTGCGCAAGCCGGCAGGAAAGTCCTTATGATTGATGCGGACTTCCACAAGATGACGCTGTCCAGGATGTTCAACCTGCGTGATGAATCTGGTTTCATGGAAGCACTGAGCTACAAGGTCATAGACGGACTTCCTATTCTCTCCGCGAAGACACCCGGTTTGGATGTTATGCCGGCCGGAAGGCGGAGCAATGACAGTAGGGTGTTTGAAGGAATAGCCGACGGTGCTTTCAAGACATGCATTGCGCGGCTTCGCGAACAGTACGGCTACGGGATCATATTGCTCGATTCCTCTCCCATTCTGCCAGTGGCGGATGCCGGCATCCTTGCAGGCCAGGTGGACGGCACGGTGATAGTGGAGCGAGAACGTGTGTCGCGACTTGACAGTGTCACTGACGCGCTTCACCGTCTAAGCTCTACGCGAGGACGGCTGCTGGGAATCGTGTACGTTGGTTCGTTGGGCCGTGAAGGATACAGGTATGGCCACGAGTACGAATACAGGCGCACAAGGGACGATGATCATCATACTGCGACCTCGGTCACGGCCAAGATTGACGGAACAGGTCCAGGTGACAATCCGGATCTGTCTAGAGATGTTGAGACACTCCGTTGCCTCGCCGTTCGTTCACTGGCAAGGATGTACTGCCCCAAGGAGCGACTGTTTGCCTTCCGGTTGCGCAAGAGTAGGCAAGGCGAGGTTCTGGAAGGCGTGAGTCGACGGTACACCGCGACGGCCTTGATAGGCTTGGCGGGCGAAACCCCGCAGGTCGTAGCAGAGATCCT
>CAYNQP010000896.1:0-1566 GCA_964399325.1 uncultured Pirellulales bacterium | reverse complement strand
AGGTAGAACGGGGCTCGGCGGCGGGCCATGGCTTCGTGTATAGAGCGAACGTCGGCGTAGACATCGGCATCGAGCAACTGTAGGAAAAGCGTGAAGTTCTCCGGGTTACCCTTGTGGGGTGTTGCTGTCAGGAAGAGGATGTGGTCCGAACTATCGCGCAGCAACTCACCGAGTGCGTACCGGGCTGTTTTCTTCGACGGCGGGGTCCAGGACATTCGGTGGGCCTCATCCACAATGATCAGATCCCAGTGAACCTGTCTGAGGCCGGGCAGAATCTCCGTCCGCTTGGCGAGATCCAACGATGTGATAACCCTGTTCTACTCCATCCATTGGTTCATGCCGAATTGGTCACGTATGTCGGCACCCTTGAGGACGAGGAACCTCACGTCGAATTTCTCGCTCAGTTCTCGCTGCCACTGAAAGGACAGATTCGCTGGGCAGACAATGAGAATTCGCTCAGCCAAGCCCCTGAGTTGGAGCTCCCGGATGAGCAGACCGGCCATGATGGTCTTCCCGGCTCCTGCGTCGTCTGCGAGCAGAAAACGCACGCGAGCAAGCTTCAGAAGATAGTCATAAACTGCTTCCAGTTGGTGCGGCAACGGGTCCACGCGGGATATGGACAGCCCAAAGAAGGGGTCGAATTCATAAGCGATGCCCAAGCAGTGGGCTTGAAGGGCGAGTCTCAGGAGTTTGCCGTCGCCAGAAAAGGATGGAGAGCCGGTCGATATGCTGAGCAGTTCGAGATCGCGAGACGTGAGCGTAACACGGCGAAATCGTTCAGTATGGCCACCCACAAGCCCAACTACCCACGTGTCAGGGCCGTCCTGGCGGACTGTTTCAATACGCATTGGCTCGTTAAAGAGCGGTCCCACAACAAGATGACCCGGTTCGAGCGAGCTTACCATGGTCTCCCCAGAAAGTCTCTAACAGGGACTCGAAGGAAACCTGGGGAGCCATCTCGCTCAGGTTTCCCCAACCCCTTGACAATACTGGGGATGATTCTACCAGGCGCGTCGCGATTGTAAACCTTTTTCCTGGCTGGGTCTTCTCGCCTGTTTGTGGGTGCGGAGGGAAACCAGGAAAAGGTTGGGCGGCGCAATGTTCCAACCTTTTTCGCGTGAATATCACGCATCAACGCCGAGATTTGCCTCGGTTGTTGGCCTTGTCGCGGTCCTCGGATTCCGAGCCGCCCAAGCCATTCTGGGTCTCCACGAAGATCCACGTGTGGGCGAGATCCACGACCTTGGCCAGCAGCGGCAGGTCGTCGCGGCCGAAAGACTGACTGGTCGCCCAGTTTTCTCCGTCCTTGTACAGACGACCTACCGACACGTTGTGCCGAATCCCATTGTCTGTCTCATTGGCCCAGACGACAGCCTTGATGCATCCGAGTCGAATCTCATGTAGTGGTCGGTTTGACATGGTCAAACGCTCCTTTCTGGCATTCTCAGGTGAATGTACTCATGCCGCCAGGGCCAACAGTGATGAGCCTCTGGCGTCGGCTTCCGTGCGGTCTCCTGCGTTTTGATGCTGGCCCGCTAAGCGAGTCAAGGCATCCACAACCGAGAA
>CAYNQP010000895.1:0-1568 GCA_964399325.1 uncultured Pirellulales bacterium | reverse complement strand
CACCAAATCCGCATCATGCCCGGCCCGGACGGCGCCTCTTCTTGTGCTGAGTCCCAGCAGGCCGACGGTGTTCTCCGTTACGGTGTTGATTGCCGTCGAGAGAGAACAGCCAGTGAAGCGAATCAGACGGGCCAGCATCCCGTTCAGTCCCAATGCCGTCCCAATCAGTGTGCCGTCTCCATAGCGGGCCGCTCCCTCTCTGGCCTCGTATTCGATACCGTTGTAGGTGTAAGAACCATCGGGCAGGCCCATCGCCTGCATGCCGTCCGTGATGGGGATGAAACGGCTCGGACCCAAGGCCACGAAGGCCAGACGGAGCATGGACGGGTGACTGTGAACGCCGTCCGTGATCACCTGGGCCGTCACGTCGGCACGTTCGAAGATGGCAGCGAGAGGTCCCGGCTCCCTGTGGTGCATGGATGACATTGCGTTGAACAGATGCGTGACATGGCGGATACCCGCATCGAATCCTCGCAGGGTCTCGTCATACGTTGCGTGACTGTGTCCGAAAGAGGCAATGACGTCGTACTTCTCGAGGGTCGGAAGGAGTTCGAGGCTCCCTGGCAGCTCAGGAGCAAGGGTCATCATCTTGAGGCTGTCACCGGCCAGATCGCCAATCTGCTGGAGGAGCGACATCGAGGGCTCTGCCAGACAATCGGGCTGAATCATTCCTCTCTTCCGGGATGAGATGAACGGGCCCTCCAGGTGTGTGCCCAGCAGTCTGGCCCCGCCGAGGTCTCGCCCCACGCAATCGGCGGCGACTCGCAGATGACGGTTCTCCTGTCCCGGCTTGTGCACCGTCGTCGCAAGAAATCCGGTGACGCCAAACCTGGCACAGGTCCGCGATAGGGTCTCAAGTGCCTGAGGTGTAGCATCGAGTACGTCCGCGCCGCCCGCCCCTTGAATGTGGACGTCAATGAAGCCGGGGGCCAGAATCCGCCCCTGTGCATCGAGCATCTGCTCGGAACGAACGGGAGTGTCCGCAGGCTCGATTCGACTGATGACGCCGTCCTGGATCAGAACCGCACAGAGGGGCGCCGCTTCATCGGCGTCGTGTAGTCTGCAATTCCTGATGAGACGTGAGGTCATGGTTCGTTGTCCAACGTCTGTGTATGTCTACTTGCCAAACGGGCGGCCACCTTCGTTCATCCTAAGGATACGGTGTGGGGCCGCGGAGTGCAAGCCGCCGCTCGCCCGGCCCGTTTCCCACCCTGGGTTTTGTTTGACGCTCAGGGCCTCAGGGAATAGAATCATGAAGCGCTTGTGCCGCGCACGGAGTGACTACAATGGCTCAGAAGCAACGAAGCTGGGAGAAGCGGCTCGCCGCCGCGCCCGATGCACTAACGGTGGATTACGTCGAGTCGCTTTCCTACGACAAGCGTCTCTACAAGTATGATATTGTCGGCTCGATCGCACACGCCGGCATGCTGGCCGAACAGAAGCTCATCACGCACGCTGAGTTCAAAGCTATCAAAAACGGTCTGATCGAAATCAGCGAGGAGATTGAGGCCGGGCAGTTCAAGTTCGACAAGAGCTGCGAAGATATCCACATGGCCATCGAAGCGGCC
>CAYNQP010000894.1:0-1570 GCA_964399325.1 uncultured Pirellulales bacterium | reverse complement strand
GCCGTGAGGGTCGCGGTCAACACGTTCGGATGCGCGCCGTCCAGGGATAGTCCCAGGGCGATACCCGCTCGCGGGACAAGCCGGGCCGTCGTCACCGGTTTGTTGAGCGTGAACGTCCAAGTGATCTCGGAGCCTTCGACGGCACTGACCTGGCGTGTGTCCTCGACGACCTTCTCCGGCAGCTTCGTGTAGGCGGGATAGACGATCTTGGCATCGGCCCTGACCAACGACGGGTAATCGAAGATGCTTATCACGTAGTTGCGTGTCCGCTGGCCGGCGTATTCGATATGGTAGATCAGATCGGATTTGACCTGCGGGATGATTCCGCCGAACACCGGATCGTTGAGGGTCTTGTTCAACACGAATCTCTGCGGTTCCTCGCCCGAGGCGCCGAAGACCAACGTTGCCTCCGGCGGCATGCGTCCCTCGAATCTTGCCACGACGACCACCGACGATCCTGATTCAACGGATGCATCTCCAGGGGTGACGGTGAGGTTGTAGCCACTCTGACCGAGCCTCTGTTCTCTGCTCCGGAGGCCAAAGGACGTGGACGGCAAGGCCTGCGACAAGACCGCGATCAGGAACAGCAGGGCGGCCATCCAGCCGATGTCGGCCCATAGCAGTCGCTTCGTGGGGATGCTCGCCAGCCAATCGTGGTTGGTCGCATGCACCACGGCCTCCGAGAGCACCTGCAATTGGAGATAGCCGAACCGTCCGTCCGGGCCCTCGGGTTTCTGCTCGACCGCGGCCAGGAGGAGGGCCTTCAGCTCGGGATGTTGCTGCTCGATATTTCGTGCGATGGCCCGGTAGTCCGGCCCTACGCGGCGAGCCCTGCGAACGGCTACGAGTGTGGCCACCACGGCGGCGATGAACAAGCCCGCGACGCCCAGTGACGAATGCCATCCCCAGAGCCAGTTCACGCCGACCAACACAAGCCCTATGAGTCCCGCAACGAGCCAGCAGAGCGCCAGCCGCCGGGCCAGGTGCAGATGTTTGTGGCGAGTTACTATCGGCTCCAGTTGTCTGCGAAGCGCGTTCTCGACCATATCCATTATCCTTTATTGCTCTATAGAGACGCTAAATCTTGCATCTCGACAGGACGCGCGCGGGTCAGCCATCCGGCCAGCCACGTCTCAATCAGCAGCGCGGCCAATACGACCGCGAGCACCCACCGCCACAGTTTCTGTTCATTCTCCATTTTAGAGAAGTCGTTCACCCGTTTTGCCTGCGCTGCGACACCACCGTCTGTAAGGGCGAGGCCGACCGAGGATGACTGGGCCACGCCCAGGTTATCGAGGTCTTCGATAGGCATCGGGTCCGTCCGGCTTTCCGAGGCGGCCATGTTGACCACGAATGATGCCGCGCCGTCGGCAGACTCGATGCGGTAGATCCCGGGCAGGTCGGTTTGGACGAAAGCCTGCTGGGCTGCATCCAAGCTCACGACGGAATTGTCAGGCCTGCGGATTGTGGTGGCGGCGTTTGGAGTTCCGCGTTTACGCGGTTCTGAACCGCCTGAAGGCGGAACTCCAAGCGGCAAGGGTATGGGATCACCCACGAAGTACTGCAACTG
>CAYNQP010000893.1:0-1570 GCA_964399325.1 uncultured Pirellulales bacterium | reverse complement strand
TCAGACAGAGCCTAGTACTACAACGCTACAAAGGCTCAAGAAAAGTTGAGCGGCGAACCGATGATTCAATAGAAATGGCGTTTCTATTGGGAGGTCATCGGTATGGATGCCAGAACGATTATGAAGATCAAGCCGGAATTGACGCGTTTTCTGCACCAGTTCGATCACCGCTTCGGCCGGGTAACGACGCGACGCTATCTCGATCTCTACGTCGAGGGGCAGTTGAGCGATTTGCCGCGTAAGAGCATTGAGCCGATGGCCGATGCGGTCGGCGAGCCGCCGCGCAACCTGCAGGAGTTCCTCGGCCTGTTTCGTTGGGATGAGCTGGGTGTCCGAGACGATCTCCAGCAGTATGTGGCTCGCCGGCATGCTCACCCTCAAAGCGTTGGCGTCATCGATGAGACCAGTTTCGCCAAGAAAGGCGACCAGACCGCCTGCGTCCAACGGCAGCACTGCGGGGCCGTCGGGAAGGTCGAGAACTGCGTCGTCAGCGTGCATCTGGGCTACGCTACGCCGGAGTTCTACAGCCTCATCGACGGCGAACTGTACCTGCCCGAGAAGACCTGGCACGACGACCGCGGCCGCTGTCACAAAGCGGGGATTCCGGATGACGTGGTGTACCGGCCCAAATGGCGGATCGCCTTGGACCAATATCGGCGGGCGATGGCCAACGGCCTGCGTTTTGCGTGGTTGACCTTCGATGAAGGCTACGGCAGCAAAGGGCCTTTTCTGCGGGCCTTGGAGCGGTTGGGACAAGACTATGTGGCGGAGGTGCCGGCCAGCTTCCCGGCGTGGACGAAACGACCGACGGTGCTGTATCGGGCCAGTGCCCATGACCGAAAACAGGGCCGTCGGCGTCACTATCCTCGCCTGAAGGTCAAGAACAACCCGAAGGTGGAAGTCCGCCACATTCGGTCGTATTCGCCGGCCATGCGGCAGGTCCCCTGGCAGGATTACTATGTCAAAGACGGTAGCAAGGGACCGATGGTCTGGCAAGCCAAGCGGCTGAGGGTGTATCTGGCCGACGAGAACGGTTTGCCCACGCGTCCCTACCATCTGCTGGTGGCCCGCAACGCCTTGAACCCTAATGAGGTCAAATACTTCATCAGCAATGCCCCGGAATCGACCTCGGTCGAGATGCTGTTGCGCGTGGCGTTCACCCGTTGGATCATTGAGCGGGCGTTTGAAGACAGCAAGACGGAACTGGGCATGGATCACTTCGAGGTCCGTAAGTTCCTCTCGATCCAACGACACTTGATCCTGAGTTGTCTGAGCCACGTCTTTCTCAGCGAGTTCTGCTGGAAGTATCGGGGGGAAAAATCCGGGCCTGACGCGTTGTCAGGTCCACACGGCCACGGCGAAGCTGGTGTCACGCTGGGCGCGCGGCGGCCGCTGTTCGCGGAGGTGTGCCGAGCAGATCACCGCGCAATTGACATTAACGCAACAGCGAAACGCCAAAGCCGCCCGCAGCCACCGAGGCCGAACCATCGCTCGTTTACATGCCATAGGCATCAAACTAAAAACCATCACCAAGTGTCACTGGAGATGCTTGTAGCGTTGTAGTACTAGG
>CAYNQP010000892.1:0-1573 GCA_964399325.1 uncultured Pirellulales bacterium | reverse complement strand
TGGTGAACGATATGACCGCGATCGAAATGATGAAGCGGCTTGGGTGCCCGGTGGTTTTCGATGCCACGCACAGCACACAATATCCGGGCGGGCTCGGCACGGCCAGTGGCGGGCGGCGCGAGATGGCGCCCATTCTGGCGCGGGCGGCCGTGGCCGCCGGAGCGAACGCACTGTTCCTTGAAGTCCATCCTGAACCTGACAAGGCCAAGTCGGACGCCGCATCGATACTTCCGCTGAGCTGGCTCGAAGGGTTGATACGCACCTGTGAAGATATCTTCGAGATCGTTCATGGCTGACGGAAACCCCGAACAAATTAGATATGTCTATGGGCCGGTGCCCTCGCGCAGGCTTGGGCGTAGTCTCGGCGTTGATATTGTTCCGCCGAAAATATGCACGCTCGACTGCGTCTACTGTCAGATCGGCAGGACGACGCAGAAGAGCACGATCCGCCGGGATTTTATTGATATCGATGCCGTGGTTGCGGAATTAAGGGACCGGCTTTCCGAGGGTGTTACTGCCGACTATATCACAATTGGCGGGTCGGGCGAGCCGACGCTGAATTCACGGTTGGGAGAGCTGATCGACCGAATTCGCGGGCTTACGGCCATTCCCGTGGCGCTACTGACGAACGGCACCCTATTCGACCGCGCGGACGTACGCAGCGAATCTGCGAAGGCGGATGTCGTTATTCCGTCACTCGATGCCGGCGATCCGCAGGCTTTCGAGGCGGTGAACCGTCCGGCCCCCGATATTAGCATTGAAAAGGTGGTTTCGGGCCTGGGCCGTTTTCGTGATGAATTCCGCGGTCAGATTTGGCTGGAGGTTTTTCTGATTGAAGGGATGAACACCAGTCCGGAGCAGCTCGCGCGTCTCAAAGACCTGATCGCGCGCATCCGGCCGGACAAGGTCCAGCTTAATAGTGCTGTCCGACCTGCTGCGGAAGAGGGAATCGAGCCTATCGGTGTGCAGCGGCTGGCGGCCATCGCCCGGCAGATCGGCGGCAACTGTGAGATCATTGGGGCCGCCCCGGCCGGCGGCGCATCACGGCACGAACATCGGGCATGCGCAGACGTGCTATCAATGCTGAAACGACGACCCTGCTCCCTGGAAGACATTTGTGCAGGGCTCGGAATCGGACGCAATGAGGCCGTCAAAGACATCGCACAGCTCCGGGAACAAGGGGCTATCACCTCCGAACGCCAGGGGACCGTCACATACTACTTCAGTCCGACCGACCGATCCTGACAGCGTTTCTCCACATATGCATCTGGCCATTCAACTCGACATCCGCGGGCTCCCCCCGCCCGGACGCCGCATCAGTAAGCCCGATATTCAAATATAGTTTTTGTAAAGACGGACGCTGTGTTGGCCGATAAAAGCCTTGTGGCGTTCGACAGGGCCGAATTTGCGGTGGCTTCCGGGTTCGAGGCCGCGACGGAAATTGGGCGGGCAGCAGATGTGATGCGATATGGGACGCTGCTTCGTGAGCTATGCGTATGAAGAGATTGCTGCAACAACTCGTTCTGAGGAAGGGTGCCGAGAAGTTCATCTTTCGCTACCAGCAAGGTCGCGA
>CAYNQP010000891.1:0-1574 GCA_964399325.1 uncultured Pirellulales bacterium | reverse complement strand
TCGATCTGGGCCATCTCGTCATACGGGATCGCGTGCAAAGCCGGCTCGAAGTCGTTGGTGTTGCCGAGCAGGTAGCGCAGCGTGTTGCGAATCTTGCGATACGCGTCCTGCGAGCGCCCAATCAGCTCGTCGTTGCAGCGCATGTCCTCCTGGTAATTGACGCTGGCAACCCACAGCCGCAAGATGTCGGCGCCATACTTGTTCACCTCGTCGAGGGCGTTGACATAGTTGCCCAGCGACTTGGACTGCTTCATGCCCTTCTCGTCAACGGTGAAGCCATGCGTCAGGACACTCTTGAATGGCTCTGTGCCCGTGGCGCCGAGGGCCGGCAGCAATGAGAGCTGGAACCAACCCCGATGCTGGTCGGACCCTTCAAGATAAAGATCGACCGGCACGGGCCAGCCGGCCGCTTGCACGACGCTGTACCAACTGCAACCCGATTCAAACCACACGTCGAAGATATTCTCCTCCTTGACGAGTTGGTCGAGCTCGAACCCGTCGGGCAGGGGGAAATCGCCGCCCAGGATTTCTCGCGGGGAATCGGTGAACCAGCTATTGGAGCCGCGCTGGCCGATGTGTTTCGATACGGCCAGGACCGACTCTTTCGTCAGCAGGGCCCGACCATCCGGTGTCACGAATACGGGAATCGGCAGACCCCAGCTTCGTTGCCGGCTGATGCACCAGTCGGGTCGCGATTCAAGCATGCCGGCGATGCGCTTCTGGCCCCAGGCCGGAATCCACCGCACCCGGTCGCAACTCTCCAGCGCCATCTGCCGCAGGTTCTTACCTGTCTCGGGCACGTCCTTGTCGACACTGATGAACCATTGCTCGGTCGCGCGGAAGATCACCGGGCCTTTGCTCCGCCAACAGTGCGGATAGCTGTGCTGAATCCTGCTCTCGGCGAACAGCCACCCTTGCTCGGCCAGATGATCGTTGACCTCTTTGTCCACTTCCAGCACGTTCTTGCCGCGGAGCCAGTCGGGGACGGTCTCATCGTAGCAGCCGTCGTCCCTGACGGGCGAATAGACGGCCAAGTTGTGCTTCTGGCCGGTCATATAGTCTTCCTGGCCATGCCCTGGGGCAGTGTGGACCAGGCCCGTGCCGTCCTCGGTGGTGACATACTCGGCCGTAACCACCATGTAGGCGTCCTTGTCGGTCGGGTTGCTCTCGATGAACGGATGCCCGTAGCGCAGGCCTTCGAGTTCGCTGCCGCGCACTTTCTTCTCTGCGATGGTGTACCGGCCCGCCTCAAGGCCGCCGGCCGTGACAACCGCCTCGATACGGTCGGTCGAGACGACCGAGACATATCGGCGTCTCTCCTTCTCATAGGTGATCGTGGTGTAGTCGAGCTGCGGATGCATCGCCACGGCCAAGTTGGCCGCCAGCGTCCACGGCGTGGTTGTCCAGATCATCAAGCACACCGTCGCCTCCTGCGCCTGGCTCTGTGTCACGAGGCCGAGCGCGACGAGTTGCTTGACTGCTTCGTCCGTGGCGGGGAAATTGACGAAGATGCTGGGCGAAGAGATGTCTTTGTACTCCAGCTCCGCCTCGGCCAGCGCCGTCTCGCAGCCGAT
>CAYNQP010000890.1:0-1580 GCA_964399325.1 uncultured Pirellulales bacterium | reverse complement strand
TCCCACAACCGACGAACGTCCGTTCGACAATCAGAGCCGGCATACGCGTTCACACAGCAATCGGGCCAAGCACCACCGGAACGTAAAAGCTAAACGTCTGCAACCTACTATACAGCAAAGACTTCTATGCAGCAAGCACTTTTGGGAAAATTTTGGGCGCTGCCCGTCTGCCCAGAGCACTGACGGAAGGGAAGATTCGCCGCGCCGGTGACGCCGCATAACACATGAAGGACTTCTTCCGGATTCGCCCAAGGACAGGGACTGGCTGTGGCTCGGGTGGGAAGAATCGGCACATAGAGTCGAGAACGAACATGGGAAGGTTGACCGACACCGCTTTCAAAGGCATAATTGGGCCGGCGCAGAGGTGCAGATCGTCGGGGCAGCGCGGCGGCGACCCGGACGATGTTTGCCTTGCGCCAGAGTCATACGTGAAATTGGACTGGACTCTGCCAGGCGGCGGGGCCAGACTATCGTTAAGAACGTACAGGACTGAGCTTGATGGCTGTAGGCACCCCTCCCAGAACCGGCGACCAGAAACCTGCGAAAAAGAAGAAGGACCGAGCGGCGGAGATCGCCAACACTTTCGAGTGGCTCATCACCGCTTTCATCCTGGCCTTTGTCTTTCGAGCCTTCGTCATGGAGGCATTCCGTATCCCGACCGGCAGCATGGCCGACACCCTGATGGGGGCCCATTTTCAACTGCGCTGTCCCCAGTGCGGATACGGGTACGAGTTCGGTTTCACACCGGAAAACCCCCTGTACAGGATGCCGTCGGACACCATCCCACCGAGCCCTGTTCCCATCCGGCAGGCGACCCGGTGTCCAAGCTGCGGGTACCAGACGACACCCGGCAGCGAATCCGCCGCGGTGCCGGTGGCCAACGGGGATCGCATCCTCGTGTTCAAATGTGTCTACCAACTCATCGAGCCCAAACGGTGGGATGTGATCGTGTTCAAGAACCCCATCGACCCCACGGAGAACTACATCAAGCGTCTCGTCGGGCTGCCGGGCGAGACGATTGAGATCATCGACGGAGACATCTACATCGATGGGCAGATCGCCCGCAAGCCGGGCGAGGTGCAGAAGGAGCTCTGGATGCCGGTCTACGACAATGACTTTCGGCCGGTCAACCCGAACCAACAGGGCGCCTTCAACGGGTATAGCTGGCGTCCGCCGTTCAACTTCAACGCCTCGGACTGGAAGATCAGCGAGGAGGACCCCACGCAACTGGTGCTGGACAGCTCGACGAGCCAAACGAACGTCTTGACCTATGGTGCGCGGTCGGCAAACGACTTCACGGTGGCATACGCTTACAACGAACTCTACCTGCAAAACCACACCCCCGAATGCAGCGATCTGATGATGCGGCTCTACGTCGCACCGCACAGCAGCGAAGGTCGGATCGGCATTGCGCTCGGCAAATACGGGGTCGAATACCGGGCATGGGTGGATCTGGCTGGCGAGATGGTCCTGGCCCAAGTCGAGGAAGATGAGGAGACGGTGCTCAGCCGTAAACCTGTCAAGGCACCGGACACCGATGCGTTCACAGTGGTGAAGTTCGCCAACGTGGACCATCAGTT
>CAYNQP010000889.1:0-1588 GCA_964399325.1 uncultured Pirellulales bacterium | reverse complement strand
GGACCAGATGATCGATTTCTTCGCCGACGAAAAGGCAGGGGGCTTCTACCTGGCCGGGCGTGACGCGGAACGCCTTATCACGCGTGAGAAGCCGGGTTATGACGGGGCCCTTCCCAGTGGCGACTCCGTTGCGGCTCTGGTCCTATTGAAGCTGGGCCGACTCACCGAGACGGAGCGGTTCGGCGCGAAGGGGCAAGAGGTCTTGGAGGCCTTCTCCGGATCGATGAGGCAGTCTCCGACGGCATTCACGGCGATGTTGGTGGCCCTGGACCATGCAGTAGGGCCGGGGCAGGAGATTGTGATCGCCGGCTCGCAACGACCCGCCGAAGCGGCTGTCTTGGCACGGGAGGTCCGCCGTCACTTCCTTCCTAACGCCGTGCTCGTGTTCCACGCGGCCGGGCCGGAGGGTAAGGCCATCGAGCAGATTGTCCCCTTTGTGGTGAATCTGGGCGCTGTGGAGGGACGGGCCGCTGCCTATGTCTGCGAGAACTACACGTGCCGTCAGCCGGTCACGACGCCGGAAGACCTGGACGGAATTCTGGCCGGAATCTCCCGGAAAGACTGAACCGTTGACAGGTTCTCTGCGTGCATGATAATACGCTCGTAGTGTGCCCGTAAGGGCATATGCAAACAACGCCTGACGGCGTCACTACAAACAGGGAGTGTCTTAAGGTGAGGCTATGACCAAGGTCAAGCAGAGTACGAAGAAAGAGGACATATCCATCGTCCTGTGCGGACAGGCCGGACAGGGCGTCCAGACCGTCGAGTTTCTGCTGACGCGCCTCCTGAAGCAGGCGGGCTATCATGTCTTCGCGACCAAGGAGTACATGTCGCGCGTCCGGGGCGGGGCCAATTCGACCTCGATTCGCGTCTCAGGCAAGCCGGTGGCCGCCTACGTCAGCCGCATGGACATGCTCATCGCCTTGAACAAGGGGGCGGTCGAGCACGTCGCCGACAGGCTCTCGGCTGAGACGGTGGTCCTGGCGGAGCGGGAAGTCATCGCCGGTGCGGATGTGGGATCGGCACGGCTTCTTGACATCCCGTTTACCCAGATTGCCACCGAGATCGGCAACAAGATCTATTCGAATATCGTGGCGGTCGGCGCGATCGCCGGATTGCTAGGGCTTGACCTCGATAGTGTCAGGGACTATGTGAAGCGGTTCTTCGCCCGGAAATCGAAGGACATAGTCGCCGACAACGTTAAGGCCTTGCAGGCCGGCTACGACGCCGCGGGTAAGCTGGAACTGCCCGCCGGGCTCAAGCTCGACATCCGGACCAGTGCGAAGGTGAAGGACGAACTGCTGCTCAACGGCGCTGAAGCCGTGGGGCTGGGCGCCCTTGCCGGCGGCTGTGACTTCATCTCTGCCTATCCGATGTCCCCCTCCACGGGCGTGTTGACGTTCCTGGCCCAGCATGGCAAGGAATGCGGCGTTCTGGCCGAGCAGGCCGAGGATGAGATCGCCGCGATCAACATGGCGCTCGGCGCATGGTATGCCGGCGCCCGCGCCATGACCAGCACCTCCGGCGGCGGTTTTGCGCTCATGACCGAAGGCGTCAGCCTGGCCGGCATGATCGAGAGCCCCGTGGT
>CAYNQP010000888.1:0-1591 GCA_964399325.1 uncultured Pirellulales bacterium | reverse complement strand
CGGAAGGTTAACGAATAGCTTTTCATCACCCTCCTCCGAAGCCAGATTCTTTTATAGGAATCTGGCTTTTTAGAGGACCCCCTTGTTAACATGGACAGCATAGGGCTTTGGGTGTATGGATGTCATGGGGTGGTAGTGACGTTTGGATAGTGCGGCGAGGCTTGGTCTTTGTTGTTTGCAGGTTCTCTCTCTTCGCCTTCTTATCAAGAATTATGACATGCGCAAGCAACGCATGATGCGTACATCATGCTCGGATTGGCTTGCCGCTGTCGACGGTGCGTTTTGCAGACATCGGACGCCGTGTTTGGTGAGAGGCGCAGCGAGTAAGGGTATGGACATAGCGTCTGTAGTCCGGAATCGGCCAATGGTGTATCAAACTGGGTAAGATGCGTGTCATGGGGTTGATTCTTGGTGCGTGGCGCGCAGAATCACGACGCGGCTGGAACGTTTAATCGTCGACCTTCGGACTGGAAAGGATATAGTTGAGTATTTCGCTGAGCTTGGCAGTGGCCACGGCGATGGTGCAGTCGGCCGCCCCGTAGTACATGTGCAACTCGTCCGTTTCTTCGTGAACGATGGCGCCGGTGGGGAACACCACATCGCCGACATCGCCGACACGCTCATAGTAGGCCTGTGGTCCCAGGATCCATTCATCGCTGCGATGCAGCAGCTTCCAAGGTTTGTTGAGGTCCAGAAGCGCCAGGCCGGTGCGATAGATCTGACCGGCCGTGGTCTGGCGGACGCCGTGATAGAAGACCAGCCAGCCCTCGGAGGTCTCAATCGGCTGACAGGCCAGGCCGACACGGTGGCAGTCCCAATAGGCCGTCCGCGTGGGTATGAGCAATTGGTGGTCGCCCCAATGTTTCAGATCGGGTGAGAAGCTCAGCCAGATATGGGCCTCGCCCCGAACGATAGGGCGGTGAATCAGGGCGAAGCGCCCGTCGAAACGACGGGGGAACAGGCAGGCGTCCTTGTCCTCCGGCGGCAGCAGGCCACCCAACCGGGCAAAGGTTCGGAAGTTCTTAGTGATCGCCAGGGAGACCACGGGGCCGCCCTCACTGAACGAAACGTACGTCACGGCGAACTGTTTCTGCTCTTCCAGCCAGACGATGCGCGGGTCCTCCAGGCCCCAGCGTTCCTCACGGGAGCTCGAGTCGGCCACGAGGGTCGGCTCGGGGTCGATACGCCAATCCGTGAATTCGTTGGTGCTGCGCGCTACGGTCAGATGGGAAAATCCCCGCATGTCCTCTACCCGGACCAGGAGCAGGGTTTCGTCATTCAGCCGGGCCGCGGCAGGGTTGAAGACCGCATTGGCGGGATAGGGCCAGTCCTCCGCCGACAAAATGGGATTGCCATCGTATTTCGTAAAAAGATCGTGTGCCTTCTTTTCTCTCTCAAGCCGTGACATCGTGTACATCCCCAAAAGCACTTCGTGCCATGTTGACATCTTACCCGCGAGGCCCGCGGTATCGTATCATCCCGCTTGGATCGGCACAAGCGCGTCTCTGAGGGCGGCACAGCCCTAAGGCTGGGCGATCTCTACACGCGAAGCAGCGATCCCTATGCCTTCACCAACTGTGTTTCGTAAAGT
>CAYNQP010000887.1:0-1594 GCA_964399325.1 uncultured Pirellulales bacterium | reverse complement strand
GAAACCCGAAACCTGTCCTGAGCGAGGTCGAATGGATCCGAAACACATTCCAAGCCGGAAATGGGTAATGACCGAAACGCTGGCGCCGGCAGCAATTGTACAAGACAAAGCCAATTTCTGGGCGCTGGCGTGCAAAACAAACCCAATTCCCGGCGATTACCTGGTCCCGATCGAAGGCGCCGACGCTGAACACGACGTGCGCGACGTGACCTTCGCGAACGTCTCGATCGCGAGTGAGAAACTGACGGCGGAGTCGGTGCCTGTGCAAATGGGCACGCATGTTCAAAACGTGCGTTTCCGCCCGGAAACAAAGTGACGTTCGCGCTGATCCGCGCACCGCGTCAGGGCGCGACGATCTCGAAAGGTATGGCAGGCAGTACGCCGCGCGCGGCGCGGCGCTGATTGGCTCGCGGCCTATCGCCTTCGGGCGGCGGGGTTCTGGTCACGAAGGCATTGACGATGAGGTTGCCCTTCAGAGCAGGGCTGACTTTCGCCGCATCGCTGGATACCTCAAGCTCAACGCCTCCTGGAAATGGCGCGGCGCTGCCGATGGCGATTCCCGCCGGCGGGTCGGCCAACTCAAACTCGAATCGGCCGGCGCGCGGGTTGATAGGCGCCCTGATTCGCACCCGGGCTCTTCCTCCCGCGGGAATTCTTACCGGGCAATCACTGACGATCTTGACCACGGCCGCACGCCGCGCAGCGCCCGTCACGACGACCCGCAGATCCTGGGCAGTGACGAGATGCCGGTAGGCGAAGGCTTGCATCATGTCTTCGGCCGGCACGACCACGTGGACAATCCCCCGTCCGTCAATGCTCGCACGCCCCTCCAGGCCAAGACTAACCGGCTCTTGCGAAGGGACCGTTGGGACTGTCAGCGTGATCTGGACCTTGTCCAGCCCGGCAGGCACCCAGCCGCCGCTGAGGGCGAAGCCATCCGGCACGTCCTTCAACGTCAGTGTGACATCGTTGGAAAATCCGTCTTTCCGAAGAGCATACACAGTGAGGGGGACAGTTGTCCCGGCACGGGCGCTGATGCTGGACGGCGCGATGCGCAGCGTGAAATCGGGCCGGGGCGCGCTGAGACGCAGGCGGTAGGCGTACGCCACGCCGCCCTTGTGCTGGGCATCACCAAGGTGAAGATAGTATTCTCCATCGGTAGACAACGTGGCGCTGATGTGTGAATCCGCATGGTGCGTGTTCAATCCGGAAGCCTTGTCTTCGTGATCGTCGTTGAATGCCAGTTGCTTGCCACCGGCATCGGTCAATCTGAGCACGGAATCCAGCGGGGAATCCAGCCGGCGCGCCTGGACTTCCGCAACGATCTCGTCGCCGGCGCGACCTTCGAAACTGAAGACATCCCCATCGCCGGGAGAGTCGATGCGCCCGTTGACAATGACAGGAAGTGTGACCGATTGGGCCTGTTCGTTGTTCGGTTCCTGCTCCAAACATTCAGGCAGCGTGTCCACCGCGAACGGCACGCGGTTGGAGACCTGCCCCTCGCTGCACACCGAGACTGTCTGTACCCCTGGCCCTTCGTCTTCGGCCTCCACTGTCAGCCGGGCCGTCGGGAGATTCCAGCCCTCTGTCCGGA
>CAYNQP010000886.1:0-1600 GCA_964399325.1 uncultured Pirellulales bacterium | reverse complement strand
CTTACCGCGTTCAGCACGGCGGTCAAGGTCGCCCGCGTCGTCTCGGGGGCGCTCGTGATCGTCGTCCAGGGCTGCTTCTGCTCGACGTAGCGATTAGCCTCGTCGGCCAAGGCGCTGATCGTCCGAACGGCCGACGCGTAGTTGAGCCCTTCGTAGTCCTGAATGATCCGCTCTTTGGCGGCCGCGAGCTTCTCGACAAGCTGCCTGCCCTCGGCATCGAGCCGTCCGAGTCGGCCCTCCAGTTTCCCGGTCAGCATGGGGCCCGACCGCGACGCCAGATTGGCGTACTTGCCGACCAGGTCGGCGTTGGTCCTGTTGATGAAATCCTCGATCCCCAGGTCGATGTCTTCGACGGTGTCGGTGAGCTTGCCGGCGTAATAGTAACGCAGGAACTCCGGATCCAGGTGACGCGCGAAGGTGCTGGCCTTGATAAACGTCCCGCGGGATTTGCTCATCTTCTCACCATTGACCGTGAGAAAGCCGTGGACGAACAGCTTGTTGGCCGTCTTGAAACCGGCGCCCATGAGCATCGCCGGAAAGAACAACGCGTGAAAATACATGATGTCCTTGCCGATGAAGTGGTACAGCTCGTTCTCGGGGCCGTTCCAGAGCTCGTCGAGATCCAGGCCGTGGCGGTCGCAGTAATTCTTGGCCGAGGCCATGTATCCGATCGGGGCGTCGAGCCAGACGTAGAAGTACTTGTTCTCCTCGCCGGGAATCTTGAATCCGAAGTAGGGCCCGTCACGCGAGATGTCCCAGTCTTTCAAACCGGCCTTGAACCATTCGTCGAGCTTGTTGGCCACGGACTTCTGCGTATGTCCGCCGGCGATCAGGGCCTTGAGCAGTTGCTCGTAGTCGGCAAGCTTGAAGAAATAGTGTTCCGACGTCTGAAGCACCGGCGTCGCACCACACGTAGCGCAGCGGGGATCGACCAGATCCGTGGGCTGGTACGTGGCGCCGCAGCGCTCGCAGGAATCGCCATATTGGTCCGGGGCGTCGCAGCGTGGACATGTACCGCGGATGTACCGGTCCGGCAGCGCCATCTTGCAGCTTTGGCAATAGGTCTGCTCGATGTCCCGCCTGGCAATCGAGCCGGCCTCGTTGAGCCGGTTGAAGATCAACTCACTGAGCTGCCTGTTCTCGGGCGAGTGCGTCGTGTAATAGTTGTCAAACTCAACGCAGAAGCTGTCAAAGTCGGCCTTGTGCTCCCGATGGACGCGTTCGATGAGTTCTTCCGGCCGGATGCCAGCGGCGCGGGCACTGATCATGACCGGGGTACCGTGAGTATCGTCGGCGCAGAAGTAATAGCAGCGATTGCCACAGGTCTTCTGAAAGCGGACCCAGATGTCGGTCTGCAAATACTCCACCAAGTGTCCCATGTGGATGGGACCGTTGGCATAAGGCAGCGCCGAGGTGACAACAATCTGTCGGGGCATGTCGGTTCCTTACCGGTTCGGCTTCCTGTCGTTGCCGCCCCTGCGCGGCGGGCGCGACGAAGGGGCGCTGCCGCCTCTGCGTGGCGGGCGTGACGAAGGAGCGTTGCCGCCTCTGCGTGGCGGGCGCGCCGAAGGGGCGTTGGCGTCGTCCCGAGATTTCTCCT
>CAYNQP010000885.1:0-1602 GCA_964399325.1 uncultured Pirellulales bacterium | reverse complement strand
TCCATGCCCAGCAGGTTCTGAGCCTCCGGTTCGGTGGCATCGTCCCAGCCATGTTTGTCACTGATGGAGCCGTCTGGCGCCATGACATTGATGATGTCCAGATTATGTCGCTGGCCGATGGCATAGTCGTCCGGATCGTGAGCGGGCGTGACCTTCAGGAAGCCGGTGGAGAAACGCGCTTTCTCGTCTTCACTTTCGGGATTGGGCAGAACCACGTGCTCGTCGGCGATGATCGGAATGATGCGCCCGACGATCGGCAACCGAACCATCTTGCCGACCAGTGCCGCCGCGCGCGGATCGGCCGGATTCATCGCAATCGCGGTGTCACCCAGCATGGTCTCCGGCCGTGTCGTGGCCACCGTTACGTAGCTTATCGTGTCGCGGGCGTCCCGCCCGCGCGTGTCGAGGGCATCCTGCCCTCGTTCTTCCTTCATCCCATACCAAACCCAATGCGGAAGCCCCGCCTTTTGTGGATTCGCCAGCACGTATTCGACCTGGTTGACAAGGTCCCTCTCGTCGCGCAGCAGATGGTCGTAGTATTCCTCCATCCAGAGCGAGCCTTGGCGGCCGAGGCGTTCGTTGATTTCCTTGGACGTGAACGATTTCCAGGAATGAACGATCTTGGGTAGCTCGTGGCCGGCGAGAGGCCTGACGACGGCATGAACATGGTTGGGCATGACGGCCCAGGCGATGAGATCGTAACGTTCGTTGTCGAAATGTTGGAGCGCCGCCTGTACGACTTCCGCAAGCTGCGGATCTCTCAGAAGACACTCGCCGTGCCCCGTGTCGAGGAATGATTCGATCGTCTCCGAATGGAGTCGGTGCAACTCGACTCGGTCGGCGTAGGTCAAGGTGCGGCCTTGCTGCTGGGCGCGCTCGATTACCTCCCGACGCTGGAAACGCCAGGATTCGGAGACTTCAGCGGGGACCGCATCGGCGAGGCGGAAGGTGACGGCGTAGGTGGCGCCTTCCTTGGACCAGTGGGGGAGGTAGCGGCCTTGTCGCTTGTCGATGGTTGATTCGTCGTTCTGTTGCGAGGGCAAGATGCCCTCGGTACGCGCGGGCGGGACGCCCGCGACACGGTCGACGAGTGGGTAGCGCATATACCAGAAGTGGCCTTGGACGGTTTCGTGTTCCACTTCGTCGTCGGCCAGGACGGTTTGCGTGGCGGGGTCCCAGTTGACCAGGCGTTTGCCGCGATAGATCAGGCCGTCTTTGAAGAGGTTGAAGAAGTTGGCTCGCACCGCCTTGGCGCAGACGTTGTCCATGGTGAAGCGTGTACGCGGCCAGTCGCACGAGCAGCCCATCGCCCGGAGCTGGCCCAGGATGGTGGCCTCGTATTCATCCTTCCACGCCTGGACCCGCGCGACAAACTCATCCCGCTCGAAATCCGTGCGGCGGCGGCCCTCTTCGGCGAGAATGCGTTTCTCCACCACGGTCTGTGTGGCGATGCCCGCGTGGTCGGTGCCGGGCATCCAGAGCGTATTGAACTGCTGCATCCGCCGATACCGGATCAGGATGTCTTGCAGCGTGTTGTTGAGCGCGTGACCGAGGTGCAGGGGGGCTGTCACGTTGGGCGGAGGGATGACGATCGTGTAGGCT
>CAYNQP010000884.1:0-1605 GCA_964399325.1 uncultured Pirellulales bacterium | reverse complement strand
TCAACGACTATACGCCCGTCGCCGATCCGTGCGATCCCGGAGCCCTCGGCGGGCTCGGCACCGGTGGCATCACCATCGAAATGGGCGCTCTGTACTATCCGCCCGAAGACAGCTCGCCCAACGCGCCGGGCGACAGCGGCTTGTTGTGCAGACTAGCGCTCAGCACCCAGGCCAACGTCACTGTGGCGCTCAACGAGGCGCGGGGCGGCGTCGTGCTCACGGACCCTGAGAGTGCGGCCGCGGTGGATCTGCTGCAGGCCACGGGCGTGAGCATCGGAAGCGGCGTGAGTCTGCTGCCGCCCACCCATCCGGACTACGCCGAATGGGTTGCTGTCGGCAAGCCCGCCTGCTGGGCTTACCCCCGACAATGCTACGGTGACGCCGACGGCCAAACGGAAGGTAGCAGCAAAAGTGGGTTCTACTACGTCGGCAACAATGATCTCAATACGCTGCTCGCCGCCTGGCAGGTAAAAGAGCAGCCATTCGGTCCGGGCATAACTTCTATTGAAAACGGCATTTGTGCCGACTTTGCCCGCGACCAGGAAGGCAGCTCAAAGAACGGTTTCTACCGGGTCGGCAACAGCGACCTTAACCGTCTGGTTGCGAACTGGATGGTCCGGGAACAGCCTGCGGGCCCGGGTATTCCGGCCGATTGCGGCGGGAGCCTGCAACCCTAGTACGATTTGGCGTCGTATCAGGCCGGACTTCGAACAAGGGCCTCGGTCGTGTTCTGAGGCCGTGATGACGACGCCGCTAACGATGTAATATGCGTTGAAGAAGGAAGGAAGGAGTGGGGCGATGAAGAGAGTTTTCGTTTTGGCATTGGTCATGGGACTGGTGTCAGCAGCAAACGGCGCTGCGACGCTGGTGGAGGGTCCGGTTGACCCGATCAACATCGGCGAAACAGCCACGATCACGGTTAGCAACGCCGATGATGGTGGTTACTTGGGTTGGCTGCAGATAGCCGATCTGACCGTGGCCGACTACGACGGGATGCCGGAATTGACCGCTGCGGGCAACCCTGACGGCAGCAGTTCGTCCGTCACCCCGTATGCATCAGATGACGCTTGGTACGAGTTCACGGTAAGCAGCTTCGCGCCGGACAATCCGGTTCTCGCGGGCGGCCACATTGTCGTCAAGGTGGTCGGCGTCAGCGAAGGTACAACGGCACTGAATTTGTACGACGAAGGTGGCGAAACGTTGCTGAGTAGCTTCGACATTACGGTGATACCGGAACCCATGACCATCGCGCTGTTGGGGCTGGGCGGTCTGCTTTTGCATCGTCGCAAATAAGACACCTGATCCGACACCGACTATAGAGCAACATCAACGGGGCAGGCCCCAGGGCTTGCCCTATTTCTATTTGCCCATGTCCGCCCGGAAACGATGCGATATGCTCCCGGTCTGAATCACACGACGGTCTGGAAGGATTTCCTTATGAAGGCCTTGCATGGACGAGTTCTCTGCCTGCTGGCAACCGTACTGCTGGCGGGCTGTCAGAGTTCAGGGACAGGGCCTCGGGACAACATGCAAGTCATCATCGAGGCCAGCGGAGCGTGGCCCGCGTCGCTGGCCGGTCGATGGAAAGCCGACCAGCACGGATGG
>CAYNQP010000883.1:0-1612 GCA_964399325.1 uncultured Pirellulales bacterium | reverse complement strand
ATGAGGTTGAAGTCGACGAACAGATTCATCCCGATGATGCCGTCGAGCGTCCCTCCTTCCGGCGACGAGATGTCCAGAAGGATCACCGGCACCTCTGTCGCGCGCAGCCAGCGGCCCAGCGCCGGAATCTCGAGTGAATCCACGTAGAACCCGGGAGCCATGATGGATTTGCCGGTGACGCCCTCGATTTCTTCTTCGAATTCGGCCTTGCTGGGGTCGAGTTTCAGCCGGGCGGCGATGCGAGACCCGATCACCGTGACTTGGGCTCCCGTGTCCAGCATGAAGCGATCCTTGTCGATCGCGGCTTTGTCACCTTCGTAGAGATCGACGCTGTGTACGAAGAACAGGCTTTGGGACGAATTGCCGATAATCACCGACGGGCTGGCCGGGGGAAAGTCCGATGTCCCAAAGTCGCCTCCGCCGAGTATGTCGTCCAGGTCTAAATCTATGCCCCCAAGCCCCAGGTCCAGGGTGGGGATATACTGAACGCTGACGCCGCCCAGGGGGCGCAGCTCCAGGGGAATGACGTCCGTGAAGCTAGGGGCCTGGGGATCGTCAGATTCGTGCAGACTGATCTCCGGGCCGGTGAACTCCTCGCCCTCGCGCTCGAGGGTGTGAATGCGATCGTTGCGGATGAGCGTGGTGAAATAGATGCTCATCGGCGAGCCGATTGCCGTAGGCAGGTCCGGCAGGGAGCCGGGGTTCTGTCCGACCATGATCGCCACGTTGCTTTCGCCCATCATTGACGATGGGTCCAGCGTCATTGTTTGGGAGTCGACCGCGTCGAGGCCGTCGATGAACACACCCAAGGGCAGGCTGACATACGCGGAAACCGAACCTGCAACACCGCTGATGATCGCTTCGCTTGAGCCGACCAGGGAACCTCGATAGAGACCCGCCCGGACCGCATCGGCGTAGCCCATGACGTGGGCACTGGCCCCCGTATCGAAAAGCCCGATGATGTAATCGGTCTGGGGATTCGCGCCGGTCGGGTAGCTGCCTCTGACGGCTGATTCAACGTCCGCTTCGAACTCGAGGTCCGGCTTGCGTTGCTTCGTGATCGAGACAGTGATCCAGGGCACGAAGCCCGCGACCGGGGGGGACTCGACGTACAGCTCGTCCGGCACCGGTGTGGCCGCCTGGGCCAAGGGGGTCCGCAGAGCGTCCTTCGTAATAGAGGAAGTCTGCGGAGGAGATTTCCGGCCTGGCGCCGTGGATACCGGCCTGTCCTTTGGGTAGCGGATGGCCTTGATGCGCCTGCCGCCGCCGGCCTGCCAATTCACTTCTTCTCGCTGCCAGCTCTCCGGTGCCGCCTGCACAGCGAGGGCCAGCACGAACATGACGGCCCACGCTGACAAGCATCGCACGCCTACTCTTCTTAGGTTCATTGTCTTCACGACTCTATCCTTTCCAGACTGCCTCCTATTATAGCACATCCCGAGGACGTCTGCCGCCTAAAAACGACCTGAGGGCACGCTGTACAATTATCAGTGCCGGTAAAGGATACTTGCGCAACGGTTTGGATGCGGCTAAATGAGCTTGACTTGCCGCCAGGCGGTGTTACCATGCCATCGGTTTGGTTTTCGTCCCCGTAGCTCAATTGGATAGAGCG
>CAYNQP010000882.1:0-1613 GCA_964399325.1 uncultured Pirellulales bacterium | reverse complement strand
TTCGAAAGTGACGTCCCGCAATTCCGGGCAATTCAATGGACCGGTCACGCCTGCCGAAGGAACGATGTTCTTCTTCCAGTACTTGGCAAGCAATCGCAGGCCAACTTGAATGTCGCCGCCCTTTTCGAACGCGATGAACTTGAGCAGGCCTCCCTCAACCCGCACCTGATTCGGATCGACGGTCACACTCCCCATGGGAGCGTCTGGAACGGGAGCCACGGTGTCACTCTGAGCAGCTCCCCATGCCGTTGCGCACGCGAGTAGCGCGGCGATAGGCAACAGCCGGACCGCCCAGGCGGAAAAGGCCCCAATCGTCTTGTGGTTATAACACATAGTCTTACTCCTGTTCTTCGGGATTCCTATAGTCACATCTGTCGTTGCTTAGATCGAATCAATTGTTTGCTTCACGCGACTGCGCCAGTCTCAGCGTCAGTTGTTTGCCATTACATCCTACAAGCACTGAGTCTTCCTGAATTCGTAATACTTCGAATGTGTAGGTGCTCGTACTGTCTCTAACGGGGAGTGTGTCGCCCACTTGCAGAAGCTGGTCATTGACAAATGCCTTGGGATGCTCACTCCACAGCACGGCCTCCAATCTGAGTCTCTGTGCCACTTTGGCCACCACTTCTTGAGTCTGCTCTGATGTGCTACTGCGTACTTCTGTATCAGTGCCTGCGCTCTGTGCTGCCAAGTCCCGGCGAAAGCCTGTCATGGTCTCGACAGAGAAGAAATCGCGATTAATGCAATCATTGCGCCCCTGAATCTTGGGCAATTCGATGAACCGGACCTTCACCTGCGGCTTGTTCTCACTGGCCGTCTCTTGTGGCGGACTCACCGTGGCGCCGGCGGGCTTTGGTTTCTGCCCGGTCAGGAGCCGAACCCACATGATGGCCATGACAGCCACCAGGGCGACGGCCAGCACGCTTTTCTTCCGCTCGGCCATCATGTATTCCAGTATCCGATTGGCCGGTCCGATTCTGTTCTTTCTATTACGTGTCATTCTTCACCGTACCCTGCGATATCGCGTCAGCCAGACCGCTCGTGTTCTGCTGTTTGTTGGACCGATAGAAGATGACAGCATCTGTGTGCATGGTAATATGGCCTGCAAGATTACCATCATCCTTCAGCGTGACTTTCTCAATGCGCACGAGTCTGCCCAGACTCTGCAGGTCGTTGAAGAACCCGAAGACGCCGGAAAGGCTGCCCTTGCAGTTCATGTGAACCGGAATGCAATTCAGGCTGCCTGCCTCAACTTCTTTTCCGGGCACCACCACCTGATCGGTCAGAGAGTTTTCTGTCATGATGCTGGCGATCTGACCCAGGAAAGTCCCTAACGCCCTTTCCGTCGGGACATTGTCCTGGTAGTTCACGACCGCTTTCTCCGTATCCTTGAGACTCTGCTCCAGCCCCGGCAGCGTCTGCTCCTGCGACTGGGCCGTCTGAATGAGGCGCTCCTCCTGGATTCTTGCCTGCCTAAGAGACTGTAGCCGCCGGTGCGAAGGCAAGTATCCGTAGAAGACGAAATCGGCGAGAAACAGAACGCCAACCACGCACACCCATATCTGCTGTCTCTGCAGCAATGAACTGGACCGGGTCTCACTCATCACGCACCG
>CAYNQP010000881.1:0-1616 GCA_964399325.1 uncultured Pirellulales bacterium | reverse complement strand
CCAGGCTCATGAGCAACGAGCCGAGATTGGCATAACCCAGTCCCAAGGGCCGGAAGAGATGGCTGTTGATCGCGATGGCCTTGTCCGGGTAACTGCCATTGTCCACCAGGATTTCCTGGGCGATGATGAAGACTCGAATCGCCTTCTTGAACGCTTCGAGATTGAACGTCCCATCTTCTTTGCGGAATTTCATCAGGTTCAGCGAGGCCAGATTGCACGCGGAGTCATTGATGAACATGTATTCGCTGCACGGGTTCGAGGCGTTGATCGCCCCGGAATTCGGGCACGTGTGCCAGCGGTTGATGGTGCTGTGGTACTGGACGCCGGGATCACCACAGACGCGGGTGCCCTCAGCGATCAACTGCATTAGCTCGCGTGCGGAGTGTTCTCCCTGTATCTCGCCTGTCGTCACCGCGTGGGTCACCCAGCGGTCGTCTTTCTCGGCGGCCTGCAGGAACTCGTCGGTCACGCGGACGGACAGGTTCGAGTTTTGAAACATCACACTGTCGTAGGCCTCGCTGTTGTATTCACCGCTGTAACCGGCCTCAATAAGGGCGCAAGCCTTCTGCTCTTCGATGGTCTTGCACGTGATGAATTCCCTGATGTCGGGGTGATCGACCATCAGCGACAGCATCTTGGCGGCGTGCCGGGTCTTGCCGCCGGACTTGATGACGGCAGCGATCTGGTCATAGACCCGCATGAAGCTGAGGGGCCCGGAGGGCTTGCCGCCGCCGGAGAGCTTCTCTTTGCTGCTTCTCAGTGTTGATAAGTCGGTTCCAGTGCCCGATCCGTGCTTGAAGAGCATCGCTTCGCTGGTGGCCAGCCGCATGATGTCTTCCATCGAGTCTTTGACGGACTGGATGAAGCAGGCGGAGGCCTGGGGATACTCGTAGCTGCTCTGGCAGGGCACGGCGGTTTGCTTCTCGGGATCCCAGTGATAATTGTGCTTGCCGCCCGGGATGTCGTAAACGTCGAAGAGGCCCACGTTGAACCAAACGGGCGAATTGAACGCCCCGTATTGGTTCACACAGAGCCACGTCAGCTCGTGGTAGAATGTTTCGGCGTCCTGCTCGGTGGAAAGGTAACCATCTCTTCGACCGCGATCGGCAATCGTTCTGCAAACGCGATGGACGAGCTGCTTGACGGAGTGCTCGCGCTGGCCGGCCTCGATGTCCCCGTAGAAGTACTTGCTGGCGACGACCTTGGTGGCCAGTTGGCTCCAGGAGGCGGGGACTTCGACGCTGTCCTGCTCAAAAATGGCTTGTCCGCTGTCGCCGGAAATCTTGGCCGAACGTGTCTCCCATTCGATCTCTTCAAAGGGGTGAACACCCGGCGTCGAAAAGTAAGGCTCCATCGTCATGCCTTTCTTTGTTTCGGCTTGGAGGGCCGCTTCCGCTCGCTTTCGCTCGTCTTTGAAGGGATTCTCAGGGTCGAATTTATACGACATTAGGCGCCTCCATGCGAAGAAACAACGACCACTACATATAGTCAAAGTGGACGGGAACTCTGCCAGATATTGTTACACTACCCATAAAACAAGTATCGGCAAACTACTGAGGTTCCGATTGAGTGTAAAGAGCAAAAGCGCGGAAATTTTCTGATTGGCGCGCCGGCGG
>CAYNQP010000880.1:0-1617 GCA_964399325.1 uncultured Pirellulales bacterium | reverse complement strand
AGACAAGACGAAAATGATCCTCCTCAACTCCCCGTGCAACCCAACGGGCGTGGTCTATACCGAAGCTCAGATCAAAGGGCTGGCCAAGGTCGCGACCGAGAGGGATGTGCTGGTCCTGACCGACGAGATTTACGAGCAGTTCTGCTATGATGGGCCCTGCAGCAGCATTGGCAAGTACCATGAGAAGGTGCTGGTGATGCGGGGTTTCAGTAAGAGCTACGCCATGACAGGCTGGCGACTGGCCTATGTGGCGGCCCCGGCCTCGGTGCGGCCGGTCATTGAGGAAATGGCCAAGGTTCAGCAGTATACGTTCGTCTGCGCCCCGACGCCGTTCCAGAGAGCCGCGATTGCCGCGATGGACTATGACGTTAGTGACCTCGTCAGGAGCTACGCGAAGAAACGCGACCTGCTGTACGACGGGCTCAAGGACAAGTTCGACGTGGTCAGGCCGGGCGGGGCTTTCTATGCGTTCATCAAGGCCCCCGACGGATCGGGCACGGAGTTTGTCACCAAGGCGATCAAGAACAACGTGCTGGTCATCCCCGGAAATGTATTCAGCGAAAAGGATACCCATTTCCGGGTCAGTTTTGCGACGACGGATGAAAAGATCCACCAAGGCGTGGAGATTCTGCGGAGTTTGGCATAGCGGCACGCGGGCCGGCAGCAGGGCGGGGGGATTTCGGGATTTGTGAGTTGTCATTGCCGGATGCGCTGTAGCGCGGTAGAATTAGCGGCATGAGACGGACACTTCAAGTCATCTATCTTATAGTACTGTGTGCGATGGCGTCGAGTTGGGCTGTCGCGGCCGATCCGAATGTCTCGAACGCCTCCCCCGAAAGCGTGCCAACAGCCAAGGCGGTGGTGATTCCCTGCAAGGGCCTGATCGATCGAGCCCTGCTCGAGTCCATTGAGCGGCGCAGTGAGACCGCCATGGCGGGGGGGGCCGACTATCTCATCTACGAGATCGGCACGTACGGTGGACTGGTTGATGCCGCCGACAGCATTGCCAAGTACTTCATCCAGACTGTGGGCGACCGGGCCCGAACGGTGGCCTATGTAACGACAGAAGCGATCTCTGCCGGAGCATTGGTCAGCGTCTCGTGCAACGACATCATCATGCGCAAGAGCACCACGATCGGGGATTGTGCTCCGATAACGCTGGGGGGCAAGCTCGAAGGTGTCGAGCGGGAAAAAGCCGAGAGCTTCATCCGCGCGGCGTTTCAGAGGGCGGCTGAGGCCAACGGCTATCCCGAGTTGCCGCTCAAGGCGATGGTGACGATGCAAATCGAAGTCTGGCGCGTCAAGAACCTTCAGAGTGGGCACTGGGAGCTGTTCGAGGGCGAGAAGCGGCCGAGCGACCCCAACGAATATGATGTGGAAGGCGCCGAAGAAATCATAGGCCCTGACAAGCTATTGACCCTGACCGCTTCGCAGGCGCTCGAGTACGGCGTGGCGCGAGCGGTCGTGGACAACCTGAATGGGGCGCTGGCCTTCCTGGAGAAACGGGACGGCGTCGTGTTCCCCGAAGCGCCGATCGTGCTCGATACGACCTGGTCGGAGCGTATGGTCAGTTGGCTCAATTCGCCGGCCGTGATGGGCGTCCTGATCATGCTCGCG
>CAYNQP010000879.1:0-1623 GCA_964399325.1 uncultured Pirellulales bacterium | reverse complement strand
CCGTGGCACTGCCTCGGATAACACCAGCAGGCCGGTCTTCCCAGCGATATCCACTCAAGGTAGTCCTCGTGTGACTCGCCCAGACATCCCGCCGTATACTCGTACGCGCCCTTGTCGACGGCAGGACCGGCCAAACGAGGCTTGCCGTCCAGGTCGGTCTCGTTCGCATCAGGCACATAGTTGGGGTCTCCGGAATCGATGCAGGGCGAATCCGCCCCTATGTGGTAAGTCAGGTCTCCCGCGACGAACCCGGGGTCGCGATAGACATTGTTCCTGAAATTGCCCAGCTTTGACTCAATCCACCACAAGTCATTGCCGAGATAAGTCTCACCCTGGCCAACGATCTGTTCCACATCATAGAAGCAATTGTGCGCGATAGGGATGTCGTCAAGCTCACCGACATGGATAGCCTCTTTCGTCCCGACCACAACGTTGTTGAACACCTGACTGTTGTTTGGCGGCTGCCCGAAGTAGCAGGCCATGATGTATAAGGCTCTGTCCCAAGCGGACGTATCAAGCCCCCTGCCCACAATCGTGTTGTTTGAGAAGATGATCTTCTGACACGTGTTGACCACCCAGCCATCAGCATTTCCCAGAGAATCCGGGGCAACAAAGAGACAGTCGTGTATTCGTACTACCGGGTCCACTCCTATCTGCCCCTGCCCGTGTAGCGTGATAGCAGTCCCCTCGTGGCCGGAGAATCTGCAGTTGGCGATGCGGCGGATGCTGTAGAAGTCGCAGTAGACGGCCGACCCGCCACGGGTACCGACGTTGTCAACGAAGTTGCAGCCACTGATATTTGCGTCGGGTGAGTAGGTCAAGTAGAGTCCGCCGCCACGTTTCGCTGAATTACGCGCGAAGGTGCCCCCCTTTGCAGTGCCTGCCAGATAATCGACCAAGAATCCGCCTCCCCGATCTGACCCTGCATTGTCGGTGAAGGTGCAATCGACCACATCACCGTTCAGTTCCTGGGCACGGAACCCACCTCCAAAGCCTCGTGCTGAGTTCTCGCTGAAACTGCATCTGATGATGTCACCGTTGAATGTCCCGTCAACGCTGAATCCGGCTCCGACGCTAGCCGAGTTGTTGCTGAAGCGACACCGTTCTATGTTGCAGTGCATATCTGAAACCTTAAACCCACCGCCGCGCAGGGATCCCGAATTCGCCACGAACGCGCAGTCAACGATATCCCCAGTGAGTGTTCCCTCGACGCAGAATCCGGCGCCATTGCCTGCGTTGGCGGTGAATTTGCAGGACACAATGTTGAATGCCGACGGGGGACCTACTGGTGGTGACAAGTAGAATCCGCCGCCATACGACGCGCTGTTATTGTGAAAGACGCAGTTCTGAACCTGGCCGGCGCAGTTGACAAGCTCGATCGCACCGCCGTTTCCCCAAGCGTGATACATGTTCTGTAGGGTCAAGCCGCGAATCTGAAGGGTAGCGGTTTCCCCAAACAGAAGTGCGTGATCCGTGGCAGTTTCGTGCCTGCCATCCAGGATGCAGCTACACGGGTCGATCCCTTCGAAGATCATCTCATGCCGGAGCTGGATCGGGAACGCCTCCTGCTCATTCTGGGGCTTGACCGAATTAGCGTCATAAACCCCCGGCCCGACATGGACC
>CAYNQP010000878.1:467-1625 GCA_964399325.1 uncultured Pirellulales bacterium | reverse complement strand
CGGGCGATACGCGCCTGGATGTCCTCGAATTCCTCGCGCAGTGCGACGTACTCGGTACTCTTGGCCCGGACCTCCGCGAGTTCGCTCTGCTTTTGGGGGATGATGCGTTCGAGCGTGCGAATGCGATCCTGGGCCGGTCTGATCGCAAATCCGTAGACGGCCCACACGGCGATGAAGGCCGCCATACCGATTCCCAAGTTTCTCTCTCTTGTGGTCAGGTTTACCATTTATGGCACCGTTCTCCTGGCAGACAGGGACAGGGAGAAAAGCACCTTTCCCGTTTGAACGTCTTTCTTCTGGTTGGGCCTGTCGACGATATCGAAGCCGGGAATCTCTTCGAGCACGCGCTGCCAGTCGGAGAGGGTGGCGAACGAGTCGCAGTTGCCTGTGACGCGGACCGAGTCGGCGGCGATCAGGAGATCGTCGATCACGATACTTCCATCCGTGGGGCAGTGGGTGCTCAGCGTCTGCAAGACTTCCAGGGGTGTCAATCGTCCCGGCTGGAACGATGTCAGCATGGCGGACTCGTCTCGAAACGTGTCAATCTTCTGCTGGAGTTGCGCCAGGGGGTTGACGATGTTCTGCTCCTCCGGCAAGGTTTGGCGAAAGACGTTTCGCTCTTGCGCCTTGGCGCTGGCGTACTGCGACTCCAGATGCGAGAGCCGCAGGAATAGACCGACGGTCCCGACGATGGCGATTGCGGTCAGAAGCGCCCCACAGGTCTTCAACTCCCTGCGCACGTTCACACGCGGTTTCGTCCGCGTCTTATAGGGTGTGAGGAAGTTGATCTTGCCGGACGAGGCCGGCAAGAGCATCCGCAAGGCGAGTCCCTCAGCGACGCATGTCGCGAAACCGGCTTCGGCTCCTGCGGGGGGCTCGATATGAGCGTACGGGTTCACTACGGTCGTCCGGCAGTTGATTTCGCCTTCGATGGCGGCCGCGAGGAACTGAGCGGTTCGGGGAGGGGAAACAAGAAAGATACGGAGGGCCTCATCCGGATCCGTGCCGAACAGTTTCCGCCAGGTGATCTCGACCTCCTGGCTCAGAACGTCCGTGACTTCTCCAGCGAGGGTGCCCGGTTCGTGATCGCGGGGCAAGACGACGGGGATGTTTCTGACCATAAGAACGTCCCCATCCTGTACCACGGCCAGGGCGAGG
>CAYNQP010000878.1:0-457 GCA_964399325.1 uncultured Pirellulales bacterium | reverse complement strand
ACAGCAGACCAGCGCGATTCCCTGCCCGGCCTCCGGATGGTTGACGGCCACCGCGGTGTGTGCCGCCGTTATGGCGGTGTCGACAAGCGTCGGCCGGATCCTGGCCTCAGCCAGCAGGTGCAATTCCTCTTGAAGCAGTTCGCTGGACGTGGCGGCGACAAGAACCGAATGGCGTTCGTTTGTCAACGGACGGATGGAACAGACCTGTACGATAGCGTCGTCACCCGGGATGGGGAAATTGTCCGTCAGCATCGACGTGTCTGCCTCTGCGAGCCTCCTCTGCATGGAGGCATCGATCTCCGCGTCGGCGAAGAAGACCGCGTGATGAGGCAGAGAAACCGCCACCTCGGCCCTCCGGTCAAAACCATGCGTGTCGGCCAGGGCGCGGAGAATGTCGACCGGCGAGTCCGTGCTCCTGCGCGTCTGCATCCCGAAGACCTTCTCGACGCGAAAGCCC
>CAYNQP010000877.1:0-1628 GCA_964399325.1 uncultured Pirellulales bacterium | reverse complement strand
TCTGCTTGACGGGCCCGACATCTTCCTGGCCCAGCAGCTTGACATAGCCGCCGAAAGGAATCAGTCCGATGCGATACTCCGTGTCACCTTCCTTACCACCCTTGCCCAGCGTGAAACCCAGGCCTTCGTCTTCCTCGGACGACTCGCTGGATTTCGAGAAGAACATCGGCAAGATCCGGAACCGAATGCCCTTGGCCGTTCGCTGAAACCCCAGCACCGTCGGCGGCATGAAGAGCGAGAACGCTTCAACCTTGATTCCCCCTATCTTGGCCACGATGAAGTGTCCGAATTCATGCACGAGCACCACGGCCCCGAAGCCAAGCAGCACCACAGCGATGTTGCCGACCACCCCCACGTTCCGAACGATCAGGTAGACAACCACCGCAAGAACAGCTATCCAAAAGACGCTGCTCAGAACCCCATTCGACGAGTTTTCCTTTTTCGACATCAAGCAACTCCAACACAGAGTGGAATATCTGACAACAGTAATCTACGAGACTGCGTGCAAGCCTTACCGCGCTTAGAGCCTGGCGTTTCGGACTTCCTGCCTCAGCCTGCTCTTGACTTCGGCTCGGGCCCACGCATCGGCGTCAAGCAGCTCGTCGAGATCTATCGTACGTTTGACATTGTGCTTTTGCAGGCAATGTTCGACCAATTCCATGATCTGAACAAAGCTGATTTTCCCGGCCAGAAACGCCTTGACCGCCGCTTCGTTGGCAGCGTTGAAGACCACCGGCGCCGTCCCCCCGGTGCGCGCGACCTCATAGGCCAGCACCAGCGCGCGAAACGTCTCAGGCTCGGGCTTCTCAAAACGAAGACAACCTATCTCTTCGAGTCGGAGCGGCTTCGAGATTCCCGCGACGCGCTGCGGATAGGTCAGAGCGTACTGAATGGGCAAGCACATGTCCGGCTGACCGAGCTGGGCTACTATCGATCCATCGACGAACTCCACGAGCGAGTGTACGATCGATTCAGGATGGATCAGCACCTCGATCCGGTCCACCGGCACATCGAACAACCACCGCGCCTCGATGATCTCGAGCGCCTTGTTCATCATGGTCGCCGAGTCGATCGTGATCTTGGGTCCCATCCGCCAAACGGGGTGCGACAGGGCCTGTTCGACGGTCACCTGCTCCAACTCTTGCCGGCTGGCCCCTCGAAAGGGTCCGCCGGAAGCCGTCAGAAGGATCTTGCGGACTTCCGAGGCCGAGCCCGATTGCATCGCCTGGAAGACCGCCGAATGCTCGCTGTCCACGGGAAGCAACGTGCTTCCATGTTCTCGTGCGATACGCGTCAGCAACTCGCCCGCGATCGCCAGCGGTTCCTTGTTGGCAATCGCCAAACGCTTGCCGCACCGTGCCGCGGCCAGCGCCGAGGGCAGACCGGCCGCCCCCACGACCGCCGTCAGGACCGTGTCGACGGCATCCAACTGAGCCAGTTCCGTCAAGCTCTCCGGTCCGACCAGGATCTCCGCATCCAAGCCGGCCATCAGGGTCCCCAGCCGCTTGGCACAATCACCATCGCTCACCGCCACAAACCGCGGCTTGTACTGCCGCGCCTGCTCTGCCAGCAATTCCACGCTGCTGTGTGCGCTCAGGGCGACGACCTCATAATCCGGTCCGAGAGCA
>CAYNQP010000876.1:0-1629 GCA_964399325.1 uncultured Pirellulales bacterium | reverse complement strand
TTGGCGTTTGGGCCACTGGGGATGAGGATTGTCTCGGTGTCGGGCAGTTGCGAGACCAGGGCCATGCCTCTTCTCAGACCCAGAACACTGACAGCCGTCGAGAGGGCGTCAGCGGTGGTAGCGTCGGGAGCAATGAGGGTCACGCTGGCCAACTGGTTGACGCCGTGGCCGGTGTGGGTATCCATGATGTGGCTCTCTCTCTCGCCGCCGGCGACGGTGAAACGTCGGTAGCCGCCGCTGGTGGTCACGGCCTCATCCGTAACCTTCAGGACCAGCAACGGTTTGGTGCTGCCCAGGTCGTCCGGAGCGACGTTGGAGTCCTGCAGGCCGATCAGCCAGCTCTCCTGCCCGCGCGGCGGCTTGCCGAAGCATCGCACGTCCCCTCCGATATCGACCATGCCGCCGAGGGCCCCTCGCTGCTTCATGGCCTCTACGGACTTGTCGATGGCGTAGCCCTTGGCAATGCCGCCGAGATCGATTCTCATCCCTTTGACGGCGAAACGAATCGTCCCAGCCTCTTCATCGAGGATCAGCTTCTCATAGCCGACCTTGCTCCTTGCCTCCGCCAGTGCGGCATCCGTTGATGGAGCGTTCGCGTCAGCCGCCGCATGCCGTAAGTCCACCAAAGGTCCCACGGTGACGTCGAACGCCCCGTCGGAGAGTCGGCTGAAATAGGCCGCCTTCTGCACCACCTCGAACGTCGCTTCGCTGACCGGGACAGGTCTCTCGAAAGCCTGCTGGTTGACTCGGCTGAGCTCGGAATCCACCTTGTAGTCGCTCATCAGGAAGTCCACGCGCCGCTGCTCGGCAAAGGCCGCCTCGGCACAGGCTCGCGCCGCCTCTTCGGTCTCGGCGATCACCACGACGCGGGAGAACGTGCCCATGATGACACGGTAGCCACTGTCAAACTGGACAAATCCTCGCGCAGTCAGAGCGAAATACAGAGCCATCAACAGCAGCAGACAGATACCGCCGACAGCCACGATACGATGGGCGTTCTTCATGGAGCATCCACAAGCGTTTTCAAGGGGACCAGCCCTGCCATCTATCCGGAAACCACAACATCGCATATAATACCCGCATGACAAATAGAAAGGTAGAGATATTGGCTGAGCGGATCGAACGCGAGTTCCTGCCGTTCGTGCGCCAGCCGGCCCGCTATATCGGGGGGGAAGTCAACGAGATTCGCAAGGACCTGGAGCAGTGCCGACTCACGTGCGCCCTGTGCTTCCCCGACACGTATGAGATCGGGATGTCCCACACGGGCCTGGCCCTCGTCTACCACGTGCTCAACGCGCTCGAAGGCGTTGCGGCCGAACGGGTGTTCGCCCCCTGGACGGACGCCGAGGTCGTCCTGCGCGACAAGAACGTCCCCCTGTTCAGTTTGGAATCGAAAGCGGCACTAGCAAGCTTCGACGTAATCGGTTTCAGCCTGACCAACGAGTTGTGTTATACAAACGTCTTGAACATGCTGGACCTGGCGGGCCTGAATGTCCGGCGCAGCGACCGAAAGCCGGACGATCCGCTCGTTATCGCCGGCGGCGGCATGGCCAACTGCTGCGAGCCCATCGCGGACTTCATCGACCTGTTCGTCATCGGTGAGGCGGAAGAAGCCCTGGTAGAACTGGC
>CAYNQP010000875.1:0-1630 GCA_964399325.1 uncultured Pirellulales bacterium | reverse complement strand
AGGCTTCCTGCTCCTATCGACCGCCATTTCCGGTATCGGCCCTCCAGCAGATCAGAGACACTCTTGCGCTTCAATTCCGCGAGCGCCCTGGCGACATACGTCTCGACATTGTGGACCGTATCGTGGACGTTGCGATGAGCTCCCCCGACAGGTTCAGGGATGATGGCGTCAACTAACCCCAGCTTGTGCAACTCCTTGCTCGTCAGCTTGAGAGCGGCGGCGGCGTCCGCGGCCTGCGACCCGTCGCGCCACAGAATCGCCGCGCAGCCTTCCGGGGAGATGACGGAGTAGTAGGAGAATTCCAGCATCGCCAGGCGATCGCCGACGGCGATACCCAGCGCACCGCCCGAGCCCCCTTCCCCGATGCAAATGGAGATGATCGGAACCTTAAGGCGAGACATCTCACGGAGGTTCATGGCAATCGCCTGGGCCTGGCCACGCTCCTCGGCCCCAATGCCCGGATAGGCCCCCGGCGTATCGATGAGAGTCACGATGGGCAAACCGTACTTCTCGGCGAATCTCATTTTCGCCAGCGCCTTACGGTAGCCTTCCGGGTTCGCGCATCCGAAACTACAGACGATCTTCTCTTTAGTGGTCTTGCCTTTGTTCTGCCCAACGATCAGGACCTTGTTCCTGGCAATCTGCCCAATGCCCGTAACGATAGCGCGATCGTCACCGAAACACCTGTCACCGTGCAGTTCACGGAAATCCTGGACTATGAGGTTGAGGTAGTCTGGCAGAAGAGGTCTTTGCGGATGACGGGCAACCTGGACGGTTTGCCACGCGGTCAGATTGGAGTAGATGCGCTTCAGCTCGGCAATCTTATCCTTCTCGATCCGTCGAATCTCAACGGAATAGTCGATCCCCTTCTTGGCGCTGAGTTGGCGCAATTCGTCAATCTGCTGCTCAAGATCGGCTACCTTCTGCTCGAAGTCGAGGCACCCGCTATTCGTTGGCCTGTTGTTGCCTTCCGGCGCCATGCTGTCGCCCAATCCGTCTAACCACCTACGCTTGACCTGCGGTCCGTTCCACAAATAGCAGAGTGCAGACAAAAAACCACCCGCGCTATGGGCGGGGACTCACTAACCGTTTGCCATATCCGTCGGCACCACTTCAAGCGTCAAATGTTAGCATTTTAGCGAGACGGAGGAAAGAAAAAAATTGACATGCGGCTGGGCCAGCTATACGCTTGAGCATCGGATGGGTTTCGTCCCTCAACTATAAGGCCTTTTTAGTGAAAGACTTACAGCGGATCTCTGTCATAGGATTGGGGCTTCTGGGCGGTTCGGTGTCGCTGGCTATTCGCCAGTGCATGCCTGGGGCAACGGTGGTCGGTTACAGCCATCGGGCGGCCACGCGGAGGAAAGCCAGGGACCTTGCCCTTGCGACAGAAATCGCCGATGACTTGGCTGCCGCCGTGTCCGGGACGGACTTGATCATCCTGGCGACGCCGATATTCACCTTCGAACAATACTTCGCGGAGATCTCCAAGGCAATCTCGTCGGGCTGTATCGTGACCGACGTCGGCTCGACCAAGATCCTGCCGCACCGATGGGCCGAGCAGCATCTCGGCCACCACGCCCGCTATGTCGGCTCACATCCTGTGGCGGGTTCCGAACAGAGAGGTCTG
>CAYNQP010000874.1:0-1630 GCA_964399325.1 uncultured Pirellulales bacterium | reverse complement strand
ACAGTTGGGCCTTCGGATCGGCCTCGTGCGCCCACTTGAAGGCCATCGTCAGGACGTCCGGCCCGACCACCCGATACCAACTGCTAGTCCGCAGGTTTTCCGTCGAACCGTCACCGCCGTCGGCGATTGATTCGTTGAACACATCCCACCCGGTGATGCGCCCTTTGTATCGCCCAACCACGGTCATGATATGGTTCTTCAGACGTTCCATAGCGACTTCACGACTCGCCAGCGGGCCGGTCATGCCACCACGCCCAAATCCACCGAAGCCGCCGCGACCACCTCGACGATTCCCCGCCTCTGCCGGCGGCGTTGCCGGCTCAGCCGCCTCTGCCGCCTCTTCCGTTTCCGAAGCCTTTGCCTGGAAGAACCAAGGCGCCGTCTGCGCATGCCAAGCCAGGGTATGGCCCCAGACCTTGATGTTGTTGTCCTCGCACCACTGGACCAGCGCATCGGGGGTCGTGAAGTTATACGTGTCCTCCGAGGGATGCGTCGGCTGAGGCTTCATGGAGTTTTCCGGGGTGATGATGTCATAGTTGGCCTTGATGTTCGCCAGCTCCGTGTCCGAGTACCCCCTGGGGATATCGCCCGCGGCACCAATGAGGAATTTCCCGGCGTACGCGTCCTTAAGTCCTGTTGAGGGCGTGGTTACCGTAGCCAGCCCGGTGTCACTGTTGTTCTGGCCGGACACCGTTGCCGCCAATATCGCGCACGCGATCAGGCCCGATACAACGAATCTGTTCATCATAGTCCTTCCTTTCAGATCGATATTTTACAGATGCCCTGTAACCCACGACCGCGGTGGGTCACTTTCCTACCATAACGAGTGGGCGGTCTGATTTCAATCATGATCTCCCACCGGGCGGACCAGTCTCGTCGAAAAGACCGTTGATTTTCGCATCGGTTCCGGGTAGACTAATCCAAGCGGTCCCTGTAACCGTTAGCCAACCGATAGCGTCCGAAAGGAGAGTGAGAATGTCACTTCTGAGGAGAGGGCAGACTACCCCCACGAACTTCCGATCCCGCCTGCTGCGGTGGTTATTCCCGCTCACGAGCCTGCTGGCGCTGATCTGGTTTCTGATTCGCGTCATCCCCAAGCCCTCGCGGGCCACCTATCCGTGCCAGAGGGTTGCCTTTCCGCTGGCGTCCGGTCTTGTTGTCTGGCTGCTGGGCCTGGTGGCTTCGGCAGCCGCTTACCGCAAAGCGTCCCGGTTGTTTGCACGGGCACGCTACGCGGGGGCCGCAATCTGCGCCATGGCCGGTATCACGTTCGTATGGCTGACGCTGGTAACAGATGCCCGCAGCGCGAACGCGCCTGCTGCATCCGATCCTCCTATGGCCAATGAGCCGATTGGTGAGGCCAAAGGCGTCCACCCCGGCCGCGTGGCTTGGATTCACGACGCCGATGCCGCCGCTTGGCCCGGCGACGACGGTATCACCAGCGAGCCCTATTGGCATTCGGACGAATGCACCCACCCACAGGTGGTGAGAGAAATGTTCTCCAAAGGCCTGCGGACCCTCACCGGCGTTGGTTCCGACTACGCCGCGTGGGACGCGCTCTTCCGGAACTTCAACGAGCGGATGGGCAGGGGAAATGTGGGCTACCAGCCGGGTGAGACGATCGCCATCA
>CAYNQP010000873.1:0-1637 GCA_964399325.1 uncultured Pirellulales bacterium | reverse complement strand
TATCCGTTGGAAGGCCTGACCGGAAGGCTTGTCTTCGGCCGGGAAGAGATTACCGTCTCGAACGTCGTGACGAAAGGCGACGGCCCTCGAATCAGACTGGACGGCAAGGTGACGGCGCGCGACACGGACAAGCCGATGTACTATATCGTTGTTGAGGCCGATGGCATTCCGCTGGACCGGACGCTGCGCGATGCCTTGCCGCCGCCGCATCGCCAGTTGTACAAGCAGTTCGATGCCAATGGTGTGGCTGATGTTCGGGCACGGGTCTTCACCGCGGACGACGCCAATGGGGCAAGCCCCGTCAGCTTCCTCGCCGATGTCTCATTCGAGAACACGTCTCTCCGAATAGAGGGGCTGCCGGTCGCCCTGTCAGGCATCTCGGCCGAAGCGTCGATCACGCCGCAGTCCCTGAGCATCAAGAAGTCCACCGGACGCTACGGCCAGAGCCAGGTGACGCTCACCGGAGGCCTGCGTTTTGCCGACGACGGGCCGCTCCGTCAGTATCATTTGGAGATTGCGACGAAAGAGACTCTGCTGGACGACAAGATCATTGAGCTTTTGCCGGCGTCCATGAAACAGCCGGTCTCGCTGTTTCGACCTCAGGGGCCGGTGAACCTGGCGGTGGATTTGCAGAAGGCCGATACCAACGAGCCGCCCGACTATTCGATCGTGGTCGAGTGCCTCGGCAACCGGATCGACTGCGAACGATTTGCGTACCCGCTCGAAGATGTTCGAGGCACCGTGACCATCGACACCGCCGGCGTGACTTTCAAAGATGTAACGGCCCAACCCGCCCTGCAGTCTGAACCGGGTCTGGATCCCGTGGTGCAGATGGCCGGGCGGATCAGTCTGGCACAGGGTACGCGCGGCGAGGGCACGTTCACGGTGCAGGGACGTGATCTCCTTTTCACGCAAGAGCTGGGTGAGGCACTCCCGAAAGACATTCTGGGGATCTACCGGGACATATCGCCGCGGGGCCCGTTCGACTTGGATCCGACGACGGTGAGAATCTCCCGTGCCGGCGAAGACCGCAAGCTGGTCGAGTTCGACGGCCGGGCGAACCTCAAAACGTGCAGCCTCAACGTCTCGGGGGCCGGGACGGAGCTGCGCGGAGCGCTGCAGGTCAAGGGCCGGTACGATACGAAGAACGGACTCTCGGAAGGCCGGGTGCAACTGGCCGCCGACCGGCTCACGATAAAGAGTAAGGATGTCACGAATCTGAATGCCGATATCATCTACGACCCGAACACTCGGATCTGGTCGGCAAACAACTTCCTGGGTCACTGCTATGGCGGCAAGGTTCTGGGTCGTCTTGACGTGAGCCGGATCGAGCCGGGCGTGGTGCAGTATCTGGTCACCGCGGCCCTCCATCAGGTCAGCCTTCAGCCGTTCCTGCTGGCGGGCAAGCTGGGCCAGGCCGCCGAGAAGAGTTATACCAGCGGGATGATGAACGCGGTGCTGAGTATGGGAGCGCGCGTCGGGGATGGCTCTTCGCGTCTCGGTCTCTGCCGCATTGACGTCGCGGACATGCAGGTGGGCAAGGTCTCCCCGCTGGCGAACCTGCTGGCGGTGCTGAGCCTGACCGAGCCGACGGATTACGCCTTCGAGCGGATGCTGATCGAATCGTACCTCCGACG
>CAYNQP010000872.1:0-1638 GCA_964399325.1 uncultured Pirellulales bacterium | reverse complement strand
CCTCCTAAGAAACTAACTCTCCAGATTGGACTGATACCATGACGTAACCCATTGCTGTAGCTTGCTTTTGGAGAATTTTGAGTCTTTGCTCCTGATATCGCTCTTCGTAGGCCTGCTGGCCGCGATCTACGTAGTCCGTGCCGTACTTGAGCATGCGGTAGATTAGGACCGCCAGCTTGTGGGCGGTGGCGGTGATCGCTTTGGGCGCGCCGTGACGCGCACGCATCCGACGGAAGAACGCGCCTAACGCCGTCTTGCTGCGGTGCAGGCTTTGGGCCGCGATCCGCAGGGCCTGCGCCGCTCGATTGCAGACCTTACGCGTGCGACGCTTACGCACCTTACCGCCGGTGATCTGATGGTTGGGACTCAGGCCCAACCACGAGGCATAGTGCTTTTCGCTGGGGAACCGACTCATGTCAATGCCACATTCACTGACCACCGTCTGAACGGTCAACGCATCCAGGCCGTCGATCCGTGTCAGGTCCACGCCCGTCAACTGATACAACCGACCCCGGAGGTCAAAATGCGCCTGATTCTTCCGACGCGTCGACGAAGGGGCCTGGGACCAATCCGTCCGGTCACCCGGCGACGCCAGACTCTCCATATACGCCTCGATTTGAAGATCGCACTGACGAATCTTCTCCTGATAAACATCGTAAAGCTCTAACGCCTGTCCCAGTGTAAACAAATGCTCCGCACGCCAATCGCCCCGCAACGCTTCGGCCATCGTCTTGTCACTGTGCTTGACCAAGGGATGCTTCAGCGCCACCAGCACCAGCGGATCACGCTCTCCGGCCACGATCGCCCGAATGATCTGCAGGCCGGTCACGCCGGTAATGTCGCTGAGGACCTTGTGCAACTGCAGGTTCATCTGCTCCAGCGACTTCTGCATCAACTGAATCTGCATCGCCCCCATCTCAACCAAGTTTTTGCGGTGACGCCAGTAGCTGCGTAAAATACAGATCTCCGCCGCCGGACGAAACGCTCGGCTCAGCAGACCATACGTGTGCAACTCTTGAAGCCACTGACAATCCTTCACGTCCGTCTTGCGCCCGGGCAGGTTCTTCGCCGGCCGGGCATCCACCAAGTACCCCTCCAAACCGTAGGCCTCCAAAACCTGCATCACCGGCACCCAATAGACCCCCGTCGACTCCATGGCCACCGTCTCGACCCCACACGCCTTCAGCCAGCGTGCCAACGCGTGCAAGTCTGCCGTCAAGCAACCGAACGACCGCACCGGCCGGGCATCCCGGTCGGCAGGCACCGCCACCCAATGTGTCTGGGAACCAATGTCGATGCCTGCGGCATCCGGATGCACGACGCCCAATGCCTTTGACCGGCGACGCGACGCCTTCGCCGACCCACGCCGACCCTTCGGCCCTTTGACATTTCGATTGTCCTTCATTAGAGCACTCTCCTTAACAAACCTCATGCAGCTCCAACGCGGAGGACAACATCGCTATCGTACTCTCCTAAACGGGATAGCCCCGGCCCAACCACCGCCCAGACTTCACCAATCATTCCCTCACTGCCTCCGCGACCAAACTCAGGGACGGGCACACACCAGCACCACTGCGCAGTCGGCCACAACTGTTGGAGCGAAAAGGACCAGTATACGCGAGTCCGTTTCTTCCGCAT
>CAYNQP010000871.1:0-1639 GCA_964399325.1 uncultured Pirellulales bacterium | reverse complement strand
TGGTTCACTTTCAAGTTCTGGCTCTGAGGCTGACAAATAGTCACAAAAAACTTCACACATGATGAACAACAACATTGACTTGCTCGATATAAGTGTTAAGGTATGTAATAGAGTTAACCACGGTTAACATAGAAACCAGATTAACGGCTCTTGATGGCACAGCAAACGGAGGTTAAGCATGCGGGTTAAACATGATATGACAATCCCTCAGCTTGCGCAGAAACTTGGCGAGAGCAGAGTTTCGGTATGGCACAAAGTGAAATCAGGCAAGATACCGGCGCGAAAAGTCGGGGCACAGTATGTCATTAAGGCCAAGGATGCAAATGTGGTCCTAGGCCTATCCTTGACGAATGAACAGCGGGTCTGGATACGTGATGTCGTAGGCCGAGTTGTCAAGGAATACGGCCCGGTGTTGAAGAAACTCAGTCGAGAATAATGGAAAGTCTGGGCATACGAGAGGTCGAAGAAATATCCTTTGAACTTGCAAGGAATCACATGGAGTTCAATGAGCCTATTCCAGACTTCTCGTCCCGCTTTCCCGGCATCCTTGAAAGCTGCTTGGCTGTTCCTTTTCAGCGCTTCTTTGGGCAAGACCCATACCCCACACTTGCGGTCAAAGCGAGCATCTTGTTCTATCTGATGATCAAGAACCATCCTTTTCAAAATGGAAACAAGAGGATTGCGATAACGACCCTTATCGTACTACTTGCTAAGAACGGTAAGTGGTTGCAAGTCGATGCGAATGATCTGTACGGTGCTACCGTTCTCGTTGCGCAGAGCCTCCCCAAAGACAAGAACTTCATCGTTGCTGGATTGCAGATGATCTTTTCCGTGGGCATAGTGCCTTGGGCAGATTCAAAGTGAACCAGTACTGAAAAAGCCGACCCGACAATGCGAAGGATCAAGAATCACAACCTGGCGCAGTTGTTGATGCAGCTTCGGTTCACGCCGGAGGACAAACGCCGCAAAGACCTTGAGGCGGCCGAGAGGCTCCATTCGCTCATCGATGCGAAGAAGCAGTATCCCTTCGCCTTTGTCTGCTTCCATATCACCGGTTTTCACCCGCAGGGCGATATCGACCAGGAGCTCATCGATGGCCGCGATCTGCGCGACGATCTGGAACTGTTCGTCTCCCGGCTCAGCGGCAAGCTCGCAACACCCGTAGCTCAGCACAGCGAGAAAGTTCACACCGCCGACGAGCTGGCGGAGCGTTATGGGGTCTCCACAAAAACGATCGGCCGGTGGCGCAAGCGAGGATTGCTGGCCCGGAAGTTCATCTTCGAGGACGGCGTACACCGTTTTGGTTTCCTGGAGTCCACGGTCGAGGCATTCGTGCAAAACCATCCCGACCTGGTCGCCCGGGCCGGCTCTTTCAGGAGGCTGACCGCCAAAGAGCGGCAGCAGGTCGTTCGCCAGGCCCGCAGCCTCGCGGCGAAAGGCACACAGTCACGGTATCAGATCATCGAGCAGATCAGTGAGAAACTCGGCATCGCCCATGAGACGGTGCGCTACACCCTGCAGGACTACGAGAATGGGCACAGCAGCAGCCCCATCTTCAAGAAGCCATCGGGCCGCATGAAACCGACGGAAGCCGCTGAACTGTATCGACTCTACAAACATGGGGTCGGCGTTCGGCAGT
>CAYNQP010000870.1:0-1641 GCA_964399325.1 uncultured Pirellulales bacterium | reverse complement strand
CCTTGGGTCGCGAACTGGTGGATCTGGTCGAGGCCTTGGAAGGGGCCGGCTGCGCCCATCGAGATCTGACCGGCGGCAATACATTTGTGGACGTCGCTGCCGGCCGGGTGCGTCTGATTGACTTTGACAGCCTCTACCACAACAGTTTGTCCATGCCCGCCAATACCACCGCCGGCACCATCGGCTATTCAGCGCCCTACGCCTTCGACGGCCATGAACTCAGTGCCGAGAAGACATGGCGCCCCTATGCCGACCGGTATGCTCTGGGGCTCCTGGTCGTTGAGTTCTGTCTTATGGATCGCAACTGCCCCGTCACCGGCGACGGCGGGATGTTCGATCAGGATGAGCTGCATCGCCGCCAGGGTCCAGGCCTGGCGGCGGCCAGAGATGCCCTGTCACATGATTGGCCGAACCTTGTCGAGCCCTTTGATGCCACCATCGCCAGTGCCGATTTTGCGTCCTGTCCGTCACCGAAGAACTGGCGCGGTGCATTGTCTCAGGAAGCGTCGCGGCTTGCCCATCCAAGGTCATTCACAGATGTTTCGATGGCCTCGTTTGAAGAGATACTGGCCTGGGCCGATCAATCTGAGACGCCAACCTGGCCGGCACCGAGCCTTCCTTCGATCGGAGGCTTCGATGACGATACCGTCGGTGGGTCGTCTGCCGACACGTCAAGACTATCAATCCCTCGCAACTGAAGGAGAAGCTACGATGATACTCATACCCAATATCTTCTGCCTACCGTTATTGCTGGTCGTCTGGCTGATTGACGGTTGTCTGCTACTGCTCTTGATCAGGTGGATCCTCAGCAGAATTCCACAGACTCGCGAGAGTCAGCTATGCGCCCAGATCAGCCTTCTGACCGATCCCCTGCCTCAGTGGCTCGGCCGGCAACTTCAAAGAGTTCACCATAAGAATCTTCCGGCGACGGTCGAGTGGATCGTCCTGATCGTGCTGCTGGTCGTCATCAAGCACACCCTGATCGCCGTAGTCATCGCCCTCAACTAAGCCTTTTGTTGGAGATCGTGAAGATGAACTCACCAATGCCATACCCAACCAACCCTGCCCTGGTCATTGTGACGGTCTTCCTCGGATCTTTGATCTTCGTCACTGTGTTCAAGAGTCTGAGGAACTGGGGATTCTTCGAAGGTTGGACGAACCCACTGGTGGCCGTGTGCGTCACGGTTCTGTGCCTGATGGGCATGTATCAGCTTCTGGATTCAGCCCACCAGAGAGCGGACCCGATGCCAGACGACGCTCGACATCGACGCCACGAGGACTGGCATCTGTTCCTTTTTCCGTATGCGCTTCTGGGCATACTGATTCTGCTGATCCTGCCACTGCTGGCAGGCCGGTCGCTGTTCTTCAAGGACAAATCCCAACGGCTGGACCACGGCGGCCGCAGACGCAAGATCCAGACAAAACAGCGCGAGATGGATCAACGACGATGGCGTGAATAGGACGAACCCAAGGCTCTCAAGGCATTCTCAGCATCGAACAGGGAAAGGATATCAAGCATGAAACTCAATACCGTCGCAGAAGATGTCGGCCAGGTCAAGCTGCAGACACTATCTCATATTCGAGGTCAACTCCAGGTTATCAATGCTTTGGAACTGCATCTGCAAGGCCACTTCGCCATGC
>CAYNQP010000869.1:0-1645 GCA_964399325.1 uncultured Pirellulales bacterium | reverse complement strand
CTCCGGGGCTTCCAGATCGGTGACATCAGCCCCGCAGATGTCGTACGGCATGTTTCGCCACTGCTCCGGGACGTTCCTGTCGATATTCTGATGTTGCACCCAAACCACAATGTTGCCTGATATGGCCGGATGGCTGTACGACTCCGTATCACTGAGGGCCCGCAACGTCACCTGCTGGGCCGTGGCCAGGTCGCGTGCCAGAATGCTCGTACACACGGGCGCGCCCTCCCCCGTGATGTTTGCCCCGCCGTACCACACGACGAGGTCTCCGTCAATCCTGGGCTGTGTGTTGATGCCGGTCCCTGGAAAGGTCTCCGTTTCATCAGTTCGGAAATCGCGGTAGGCAATCCGCCAGTTGTAATTCGTAGCGGAGTCGACCGCGCCTACGACCTTCGTTCCGGAAACATCCGCATAGTAAACATACGGATTGCCGATGGCCGTAATGTCCAGAGAAACCACGTCGCTTCTGCCCCCCAGCGCTACGAGCTGGACCCGACTGGGTTCGCTGGTAGCGATGCCGTCGCTGACGACCAGTTCGAAGACATACAGCCCGCTAGGCTCGGCCTCGAAAAAGGCCCCGGCCGTGCCTGCGTTCTCCAGGGTCACCGGCGGCCCCTCGAGCTGTGTCCACGTGTAGGTCAGTTCATCGACAGGGTCTGGATCATACGAGCCGGTGCCATCCAGCGTTATCGGCCCCGGAGTCTGGAAGGCCTTGTCTTCGCCGGCGTGCGCCACCGGGGCGCCATTCGGTCCGATGAAGATGAGAACCTGGTCAGGCTCGCTGGAATACCGGTCATCGGCGACCACCAGCTCGAAAACGTACTCCCCCACCTCCGGCGGTGTGAAGGTCGGCGTGGGCGAGCTTGGGTCGTCCAGAACCGCATTGGGACCGGATATTTGCTTCCACTGGTATGTCTTCAGAGTGTCAGGGTCATAGAAGAAGCTGCCACTGCCATTGAGCGTGACGGCCTGAGACACATCGAGAATATGAACATTCTTGCCCGCCGAGGCCACCGGCTTGACATATCCCACGTATTCGTCGGCCCCCATGTCGATCCTGAGGCCATAGACGCGGGCCTCCCCGTCGATATCGGTCTGACCGAAGGGAGGGACGAAATAGGGATCGCCCGCGTTGATACAGGGCGATTCCAGGGTCAGGTGATAGTCCCTGTTGATCGCCGCTTTGAAGAGCGGGTCCTCGGAGATATTGTTGTTGGTGCCGGTCAGATCTTCTGACTCGAAGAAGTTCTGGGGGAGGTTGCCCCAAATATCGTTGTAGGCAAGGACACCAAAGCTAAGGTCGCCGGCCCAGTAAAAACCACTGCCGGACTTGGCGTTGGCGACCACGTTGTTGAAGAAGCGCGTGTAACCGTAGTCCGGCGCAAACAAAATGTACACATTTCCAGCCCCGCCGCCGCCGTCGCTGAGACTGGCGTCATTGGCTACAATCGTGTTGTTGTAGATGGCGCCGGACAACGTGAAAATGCCTCCGCCGATGTACGACGCGTTTTCAGCAATGACGTTGTTGTGGATGGTCGGCTCACCGTAGTAGCTGAAGATGCCGCCGCCGGCGTAGGCGCTGTTGTTCTTGATGGTATTGTAGGTGATCGTCGGAGCACAATCGTAGGCACCGACGCCGCCCCCG
>CAYNQP010000868.1:0-1648 GCA_964399325.1 uncultured Pirellulales bacterium | reverse complement strand
ATGCGCAGGCCGTTGCCGCTCTTCTCCGCCTCGCTGCCGTCAGGATTGAAAATCCGCACGGCTGGTATGTCCTGTGTGGCACCCTCGCCCTCGGGGGTGTTCGATTCCCAGCCGAGGGCGGCTGGGCCACACGGGCCGTACAAGATGCCATCGGACCCGACGCCGAAGTTCCGGTCGCAGATCAAACGGATGTTATCTTCGGTCATCGCCACGTCCCGAACCTTCGGATCGATAACCAGATAGTCGTTGCCCAGCCCGTGATACTTCTTGAAATGTGTTTCCATTATCATCTGCCCTGCAAATGCGATGTCAACTCCAGTTCCCTAATCGTGCTCAGCCGCCTCCGTTTATACATGATTCTTGCAGCCTTTTCAATGATCGCTTCTGCCAAGGCTGGCTCTGCTACCTTGCAGCTTGTTTTCGACTTTGGAATTCAACGATGCCATTCTCAGTCTCCCGGGTCGTCACGCAGAGGCGGCCCTCTGCGTGCCTCTTCCGTTGGGACAGATCGCGCGACATTTATTGCAGACGTAGATAGGGTCTTCTTTCGTAGTTCGGCCCTGCGAGTTGCCTCGACAGAGCTTCTGATTGACGGTCGATCCGCCAATGGCATGCACGGGACACGTGTCGATGCAGAGCCGACAGTCCTCGGCACAGAGTCGATAATCGGCCATCGCATCGCCTGGCAGTTCGACATCCAGCAGGGCGGCGCCCAGGCAGATCCGGTTGCCGAATTCTCTATGGGCCAGCAGGGTGTTTCTTCCCATGACGCCCAGGCCTGCGAGCCAGCCGGCGTGTTTCAGCGACAACAGGCCTCTCCCTTCGCGGTTCGGCGCGTCCCAGTATTCATAAGGCTCGCTCGGAACGGGCACGGCGCGGAGAGGGCCCTGGCGTTCGAGCCGGTCGCAGAGTTCACAAGTCAACCGAGTGACCTCGGCAAGTATCACGTCGTTGGCGACACTGTAGGGGATCGGACTGCGCGAATGGAACGGACCTTCCGGGAAGCGCTTCGCAATCACCAGGACCGACTTGGCTTCGGGGAAGATATCCCTTGGATGAAATCCCTGCGGGGCCTGGTCGAAACGGTCCACGGGTGCGACGCCGCAGAGATCGGCTCCGAGTTGTTTTGCCAGTTCCTTGGTGATCTGCCCGGTAATCATAACCACTGTCCTTTCGCAACCATGACGACCTTGCCGCCGACATTGACGTCGATAGCGCCGTTGCATTCTTCGGCTCGCAGGTAAAGCAGCGAGGGCCGGTCGATCTCGTATCCCTGCTCGACGCGGATGTCGATCCAGCTGTTGCCGAAATAGCGGTTCCTGACGAGATAGGCCGCCAGACAGCCATTGCCGCTGCCGGTCGCCGGATCTTCTTCAATTCCGTACAAGGGGACGAAGACCCTGACATTCAGGTCGTTTCGTTCGCTGTAGGTTTCGGGGCAGAAGACAAGAATCCCGTCCTGGCGGCCCTTTTTGAACAGGCCGGCGCATTTGTCCTCAGATGTCCTGGCCCGCTTGACCGCGTCGAGGCTTGTCAGGGGAACGATAACGAACCATATGCCGGTCGATACCTCGTGGATCGGAAACCGCGTGTCGATGTCCTTCTCGTGCAGCCCCAGGACTTGGGCGACTGCGGCCACGTCGGCCGA
>CAYNQP010000867.1:0-1655 GCA_964399325.1 uncultured Pirellulales bacterium | reverse complement strand
TGACCTGCTGCAAGAGCGATATTCTGGGCCACGAGTTGATGATCGACGCTGACAAGGTCACTCCGGTCGATGCGGGCCTGATTCCGACGGGGCAGTTTGAGGACGTCAAGGGGACCCCCCTGGACTTCACGAAGGCGACCGCGATCGGCGCCAGGATAAACGACAGCAACCAGCAGCTCAAATATGGCGGCGGCTACGACCACAACTGGGTCCTGAACAAGAAGGACGCCAAGATGACGCTGGCGGCCAAGGTCTACGAGCCGACGAGCGGGCGCGTCATGACGGTGTTGACCAACGAGCCTGGACTCCAGTTCTATTCGGGCAACTTCCTCAATGGGACCATCACCGGAAAAGGCGGAATCGTTTACAAGCGTCGTTACGGGCTCTGCCTGGAGACACAGCACTATCCGGACTCGCCGAACCATTCCAATTTCCCCTCGACGGTGCTGCGTCCGGGCCGGGTCTATGAGACCACCACGATCTATGCGTTCTCGGCTCGCTGAGCGCGCGACGCCGGCGGGAGGTGTTCAAGATGACACCTGCCTGAATGGGAAGGCAACAACATGGATCAGTCGTTGAGGATCCGTTTCTGTTATTGACACTGAATTCGAAAAACGAGGTGTGAACAATGGCTTATACGTTGGGTTTGGATTACGGTACGAATTCTGTACGATGTTTGATTGTCGACGCCTCGAACGGTCGAGAGTTAGGTACGTGTATCTACGAGTACGAGACAGGTGAGGCGGGCATCATCCTGGATCCGAGTGACCACAACGTTGCTCGGCAGAACCCTGCCGATTATCTGAAGGGTGTTGAAGTCACGGTCGCCGGGGCGATGGCGGAGGCGCGCAAGGCCGAGCCTGGATTCGACCCGAAGAAGATCGTCGGAATTGGTGTGGATACGACGGGCTCGACGCCATTGCCCGTTGACAAGAATGGAACTCCGCTGGCTCTGCTCGATGCCTTCAAGGACAACCCCAACGCCCACGCGTGGTTGTGGAAAGACCATACGGGATACGCCGAGGCCGCCGAGATCACCGAGCTGGCGCAGAAGGAGCGTCCTGAATACCTGGCCAAGTGCGGCGGCACCTATTCCTCGGAATGGTTCTTCAGCAAGATCCTCCATTGTCTGCGGGTAGCCCCGAAAGTCTATGACGCCGCCGAGACCTGGGTCGAGCATGCCGATTGGCTGCCCGCCGTGCTGACGGCGACCGATGCCCCCGGCAAGCTGAGGCGCTGTCGCTGCGCGGCCGGACACAAGGCGATGTTCAATGACGGCTGGGGCGGATACCCCGACGCGGAGTTTCTCGCGAAGCTCGATCCGAAGCTCGGGAAGCTGCGTCAGACTCTGGGCGACCAGACGTTTGCAGTGGATGAAGCCGCCGGCAAGCTCACGAGCGAATGGGCCACGAAGTTGGGTCTGACCGCGGGCATTCCCGTGGCCATGGGCGCCTTCGATGCGCACCTCGGGGCCGTCGGCTCAGGGATCAAGCCGGGTGTGCTCGTCAAGATCATTGGCACCAGCACTTGCGACATGGTGGTAGCGCCGAGCAGTACGAAGCTTCCCGACATTCCGGGCATCTGCGGTATCGTGGACGGCTCCGTTCTCCCCGGCTGTTATGGCCTGGAGGCGGGGCAGTCGGCGGTGGGAGACA
>CAYNQP010000866.1:0-1657 GCA_964399325.1 uncultured Pirellulales bacterium | reverse complement strand
CTCCCTGCTCGGCGGCCTTCGTATACCATTTGGCGGCCTCCTTGTAGTCCTGCGAGACCCCTTGGCCCTGAAAATACATGTAGCCAAGAGCGAACTGAGCGATTGCGTTTCCCTGCTCAGCGGCCTTCGTCCACCATTTAGCGGCCTCCCTGTAGTCCTGCGGGACACCTTCGCCCCACTGATACATGTAACCAAGGTGGAACTGAGCGATTGCGTCTCCCTGCTCGGCGGCCTTCGTATACCATTTGGCGGCCTCCTTGTAGTCCTGCGGGACACCTTCGCCCTTTCGATACGTGCCGCCAAGGAGGAACTGAGCGTTCGGGTCTCCCTGCTCGGCAGCCTCTATGTACCGTCTGAAGACCTCGGAGTCGTTGGCGTCCTTGGTCTTCGCCGCCTCCTGGACTGACAACGCAAGACCTGTTATCAGTAGACAAGCGGCCAGCATGAATACGAGCTTTCGTCTCAACATATTCTAGCCTCTGCTTCAGCACGTTCACTACGACCCAAGACAATGGCCTCTGCGATCTTCTCACAGAGCTGCTCATTCCGGTGAAGCCACCCGAGCGTACACTGTGCCCGATTCAAAGCCAAGTGGGAAATGCTTGACGGGCGGGCTGGCATGGAGAGAATGGAGGCCGTGAGAAACGTAGTAGCCATTCGGGTATCATGCCTCAAACGCATATGGTCGGGTCAGCCGGGCCGCAAGGCTGGCTACGTCCACTACGAACGTTCACAGCCCTGCCATATGCGATTCTCTGTCCCACAAGGATCGGAGTCTGTCAGTCATGCCAGCGAATGAGTCTGATCCCCCATCCGACTACAAAACCTTCCGGGTGGAGGCGGCGCGGAAGGTTGAGCTGTGGATACACAAAGACGGGCGGGTTCTGAGCGTCTTTCGAGACAGAATCCGGTTCGCCGCCGATCTGTACCAGGCGTGGCAGAAGAAGAATGCAGCCGCGGACAGACGACAGAAGAGACTCTGGAAGGCAGACTGGCAGGCGGCGCTGAAAGACCCTCGACGCCGAGACAAGGCTGCCGGACCGCCGGGAGCTGATTATGAGTGGCAACAGCATAGTTCCTATGACGGGCCGACAGAAGAGGACTTCCACGACCTGCAGGAAGAAGGCTTTGTCGGCACGTGGGAAGACATCCAGCGAGCTTGGACCGAGAAACGCTGGGGGTACTGGCGGCGGAAATGCCCAGATGCCCCGTACGAACCGTGGCCTTGGAAACAAATACAACGAGACGGGGCGGAACAGCATTTCCTGATGCCGGGCGACCCCGCTGAGAGAATGCGTATCTACTATTACCTGCTGGCCGCAATTCACGACAAGGACCTTGAGACGGGACCCACAATTACCGGAAACATCTGGCCCGATCACCTCTTGCACTACATCCACTTGGAGTTTTGGGGCTACCACGGAGACAAGACTGTACTGGTAAGAACAGCTCTGGAGTGCGTCGAGCAGGACTTGTCTGACACTCTCGCCGATCATGGGCGAGGGGTCAACGCTGACAGCAACGTGACGCACGCGCCCAGAGGGAACGGTGTCTCCGAGGAATGGGGTGACAAGGCGGCTGCGCTGGTTTTGGACAGGGCACTGCGTCAGATGGCTGCCAGTGTGCATAGGGAGACAGAAGGGGGCCAAGCGAGCGG
>CAYNQP010000865.1:0-1657 GCA_964399325.1 uncultured Pirellulales bacterium | reverse complement strand
TTGAGTACAAGGGCCACTCCTACCTCTTCTACCAGACGGACTCACTACCCAACGGCATCGACAAACGTCGCTGCGTCTGCATCGAGGCATTCAAGTACAATCCCGATGGCAGCGTACCGAAGATTGCCCGCACTCCCGAAGCGGTCAAGCCCATAGGCACGCTCGATCCTCGCGTACGCACTGAGGCGGAAACCATGGCCTGGGCCCAAGGCGTTGAAACCCAAAAGAACGACACGGTCGGGGTCTACGTGACGGACATTGACAACGCGGACTACATCAAGGTTCGTCATGTCGATTTCAGCAGCAACAGCCCGAAATCACTCCAGATGTCCGTGGCCTCCGATAAGGCGGGCGGCACGATCGACATACGGCTGGACCGTCCCTATGGGCGCCTGCTCGGTAGAGTGAATGTCGGAGAAACCGGCGGCCTGCAGGAGTGGAAAACCCTGTCTTGCCCCGTTCGCTCGGTGACCGGAGCGCATGATCTCTATTTCGTCTTCGCCAGTCTCGACGGCGCGCGCTTGAACATTGACTGGTGGCAATTCAAGTAAGTGAAAGGAAGTAGAATCATTATGAAACGATATCTGCCCCTTATCGCATTCGTGACGCTGACGGCAGTGGCTGGTCAGTGCCTTGCTGCCAATCCTGGAGGCAATCCCATCTTCCGCGACGTGTTTACGGCGGACCCGGCGGCTATGGTCGTTGGCGATACGGTCTATGTCTACGTAGGCCATGACAACGCGAAAGTCGGCCAGTTCTTCACCATACCGGACTGGCTATGCTATTCCTCGAAGGACATGAAGACCTGGACGCCGCACGGCTCCATCATGCGGCCCGAGGCATTCAAATTCGCCCGGGCCAATGTCGCCTGGGCGGCCCATATGACCGAAAAGGACGGCCAATATTATTTCTATACGACGTTGCGTCGTAATAACAACAATGAACACTGCATCGGCGTGGCCGTGGGAGACAGTCCGATCGGTCCTTTCAAGGATGCCCGGGGGACCCCGCTCATCACCGATGGCATGACCACCGATTCGCGTCGGCCCAATGCGGATATCGATCCTGCCGTCTTCATTGACGATGACGGCACAGCCTGGCTGGCCTGGGGCAACGGTGACTGCTATCTTGCCAAGCTCAAGCCCAACATGATCGAGCTGGACGGCCCGATCAAGAAGCTCGACATAACATCCTACTACGCCGAAGGTCCGTGGCTCTTCAAGCGGGGCGATCTGTACTACAATGTCTTTGCCGTGGATGTGCCCGGCACCCGGCCGGAACAGATCGGCTACGCCACAGCGCCCGCGGTGGAGGGACCCTGGACCTACCGCGGCCTGGTGACCGGACCCGCGAAGGTCGGCTTTACCATCCATCCGGCGGTCATCGAGTTCAAGGGGCAGTGGTATTTCTTCTATCACGACGGCTCCACCCCCCTCAATGACATGCCCGGCGGCGACTGCCAGCGGAGTGTCTGTCTGGAGTATCTTGATTTCAACGACGACGGCACCATCAAACCCATCACTCAGACCAAAGAAGGTGTTCACCAGGATGCGGAGGCGACTGAGCAGTCGGCCCAGCTTGTCCCATTGAAAGACGTGCGGCTGCTTGAGAGTCCTTTTTCCGAGGCGGTCAAGGCCAATCGTCAATATCTCCTGGC
>CAYNQP010000864.1:0-1657 GCA_964399325.1 uncultured Pirellulales bacterium | reverse complement strand
ACGGTCTGTTCGCTCCAGTTCATATTCCATGCTGCGGCACCGCTACTGTTGGCGGTGTACGCGGGCTTGTTGCGGCCCAGGGTCTGGGGCCAGTCAATCCAAACCACGTCGAAAGCCATCCTGAGTTTCTGCGTGGGTCGTACGGCCAGGCCCAGCGCTATGTTCTGCGGCTGGTCGAGACGCAGCTTGTCTTGGCTGGCGGGGGTGTCAAACGTGAACGCCGAGAAGCACTGTCTCGTTTCGTAGGCCAGGCCGGCGGAGACTTTGTCTGTGAGCCGGTAGAGCGAACCGACCATGACACCGACACCGAATGCTCGTCCGTCCAGGTGTGAGACCTCAGAGGGCGGACCGGCGTTGAATTCCATGGTCGCATAATTGAGACCCAACGCGGCGCCCACCGAAAGCCTGTCGCTGATGGAGTAGGCGAGGGTGGGAGCGAATTTCATCAACTGATATTTGCTGTAGGTCACGTTATGATAGAGGTTCCGTGGGTAGTCAACACCCATTCCACAGGCCCCATAGGCGCCGGCCCCGAAGGTGAGTCTCTCGTCTATGGGGACCGTGACCCCGGCGCCCGGCATGAAGCAGGGATTGCTTTGCGATGACATCTCTACGCCGTCGTCAGTGACCATTCCCGCATCGCTATGGGCCGCATACGCCACATCCGGCGCAAAGTACGTGACGCCGAGGTCCAGGCGTTTGTCAAGCTGCGATAGTCCCGCCGGATTTGTCATGGTCGTTGCCGAGTCGAGAGGTAAGGCCACCCCCGCCCCGGCCATGGATCTCTGGACGGGACCGATGCCGATTACCTTCATGCCGTTCGTGGCGCGCGCCACGGGCGCCACGGCCGCTAGGACGCAAGAACACAGCACGATCTTGGCGATCTTCCCCATAGGTTTCTACTTCCCAATGCATCCAGCGAGACGATAAATTCGTTGGTGTCCAAGAGATCAGATCAGGCCGGCTTCGCTAGATACGAGTACGGCTTCTTCCGCGACCACAGGCTGTTTGGGCAGCGTGAAGGAGAACGTGGTTCCCTCACCGACCTCGGACTCGACCGAAATGGTGCCCCCGTAAAGATCGACGATCTTCTTCACGACGGCCAGGCCGATGCCCGTGCTTTCCAATTCGTCACGGCGGGTCAGGACCTGGAACATCTCGAATATCTTCCCAAAGTACTTCTCGTTGATGCCGGGTCCGTTGTCCGCGACGCTGAACCTCCAGTACTCATCCTGCGAAACGCAGTTCACCTTGATGAGACCTTGCGGCTTGTCCATGTACTTGATAGCGTTGCCGATCAAGTTCTGGAACAACTGAATCAAGCGGACTTTCTCGGAAACCATTGTCGGCAAGTCTTCTTCGACCGTAATCCGGATGTGCTCCGGAGAGTCCAACTGGGCGATGATGTCCGGAATGAGGATATTCAGGTCGATCGGCTCGATGCGCCGGGCGGTCCTTCCGATTTCCGAATAGTGAAGAATGCTGTCGATCAGCTCACTCATCCGGGAGACACGTCCCTTGAGCAACTGAAGCTGCTGCTGACCCTGTTCGTCGAGTTTTTCGGCGTAGTCGGTGGTAATCCAGTCGGTCAGCGTGCCGATACCGCGAAGTGGAGCCTTCAGGTCATGGGCGGTGACGTAAGCAAAATCCTGCAGCT
>CAYNQP010000863.1:0-1659 GCA_964399325.1 uncultured Pirellulales bacterium | reverse complement strand
TCCTGGATGAGGTTATACCCCCAAACCAGAATCCAGATCGTCAGCAACGTCGGCAACAACACCGCTAAGCCACGCAGGAAGTAGCTCTTAAGGCGTTTCGTAATACTGACTCCTCAACAACAGTCCTCTGCCATCTCCCATGACGCAACCGCCTCGACCGTTTCCGACCGACGAAGACCTTATCCAGCGCAAATAGCTTAGTTTGCGGTGTTATCAACGTCAACCATAAAGTCCTTGGGCAGGTGCCCCCCGACAAGATGAACGACTCCGCCCGGCAATGAAGCCAGCACCCACACAAACCGCTGGCACAGCGCCAGCGCCTTGGCACCGTCCTCTATAGCCTTGGCCGCGACCTCCGTAGCTGCCGTCAGCTTGAACAGTTCGATTATCCCCATCTCCACAACGCCCAAACCGGCAATACTGACAGGGATCGCCCCGATCACCCAGGTGACCGGGAAAATCACAAAATAGTCTCTCAAGCCCGCAGACACGCCTAGATTCCGCCCCAGTAGCCAGAAGGCCACGATCGCAACGCTCTGCCCAATCAACGTCAGAACCAGGGCATATAGCATCGTCAGAGGTTTGGAGCAATAGACCACCATCGCCTGCCGGATCCTGCCCAACAATGACCTCCCTCGTTCCCAGGCTTTGGCCGCGAGCTCTCGGGTCCGCGCTCGTCCGCGCCGATGCAGCAGCACACCCGCGGCCGCCACCGCAATCACCGCTACGACCCAAACCATCGCCCCGCCGTAGCGCGCCAGCCCCCGCCCGAAGCCGCCTGCGCCATTGGCCGTGGCCTCCAGAACTCGCCCGCGCATGAACAGCAAATACGCCACAATCGCCATCAGGAGCATCCCGCTCAGCCCCACGACCCGGTCCACAAGGACGCTCAACGCCCCTTCCAACCGCCGGTGCGTATGTTTGGCCACGTACCAAGCCTTCAGCAAATCCCCCCCGACCGACCCAGGCATGACGTTGTTGTAGAAAAGCCCTATAAAATGCAGTCTGAAAGTAGCAGCAATGCGGATATGGATGGATTGCGCCCGTAGCAGCACCCACCAGCGAAAAGCGATGACCAACTGCGCAACGCCGTACATGATCAACGTGAGGGCAAAATACCATAGAAAATCGCGCCTCTGAAAGACTTTCGCCAGCTCCGCCCAGTCGGTACCGTGGAAGGCCCAGACACTCGCCACAATCGCCACGCCGACGCGGGCAATCAGCGACAGATGCCGGGTTCTCCTTACCCTCAGATCTGTTGACAACGTTTCTCTCCAGAAAGCACTTGTTCCCCCAAATCATAGCGTGTAAAAGGGGCCGTGACAAGATGCTGACAGCAAACAATTTAGGGGTAACGACCGTTGGATTCCAAGCAGATTGAAGAAGGGCTGGACTTCGCTCCGAAGTTCGACGCCGAAGGACTCATTCCCGCCATCGCCCAGGACGCCGAGTCCGGCCAGGTCCTGATGGTCGCCTACATGAACCGCGAGGCCCTCGACCGCACCATCGCCACCGGCCGGGCCACCTACTACAGCCGCTCGCGCAAGAAGCTCTGGAAGAAGGGCGAAGAGTCCGGCCACGTCCAGCAGGTCCGCCAGATCCTCGTCGACTGCGACCAGGACTGCCTCATCCTCAAGGTCACCGTCGACGCCGGCCAGT
>CAYNQP010000862.1:0-1660 GCA_964399325.1 uncultured Pirellulales bacterium | reverse complement strand
TACGCGAGTCCGTTTCTTCCGCATACCCGCCGCGAAGCCGCTGACCAACTCAGGATGACAATCCCCAGTCGGGGATTGTCACTTTCCGATGCAGAAGCGGCTGAAGATGCGGTCGAGGATTTGTTCGTCGAGGGGCTGCTGCCCAATGTCGGCCAGAGCCTCGTAGGCGGTGCGGATCAGCGTTGCGGCTACTTCCTCGTTGCCCAGCTCAATCTGGCTCGCGGCTTGGCAAGCATTCTCAATGGCCTCGGACACCATTTGTTTGTGGCGGGTCGTCAGGGCAATCTCGTCGTGCGTATGACGTGTTGCATATGGCGTCGTGCACGACGCAGAGACTCGAGATCGCAGTTCGTCGAGCCCTTGGCCCGTCTTGACGGAAGTCGGCAGAAAAGGGGCGTGGAAGAGGCCGCTCAGCTTCTCCACGGCGGCGCCGAGCACCTTGGAAGGCAGGAGGTCGCACTTGGTGGCGGCATGAATGACAGCCTTCGATTCGATCAGCGTGCGGATCGAGAGGTCTTCGCTCCAGTCCGGATTCGCCGCATCGATGCAGAATATGACGGTGCTGCAATGTCGCAGAGCCTCTGTGGCGGCCTGCTGCGCCAACTGATCGAGGATGTTGTCGGGGGCGGCCAGCAGGCCTGCGCAGTCGAACAGCACGCATTGGAATCGGTCCATTTGCAGCAGACCGCTCAGGACGTCGCGCGTCGTTTGGCGCTGCTCGGAGACAATGCTTCTGTCCTGGCCCAGCAGCGCGTTGAGCAGACTGCTCTTGCCCGCGTTGGGGGCGCCCGCAATGCCTACGGCCGGCAGGTCGAGCAGCGATTCACATCTAATGCTGCCCGCCAGCAGTTCCTTGAGATCGTGCCGGATGGCGCCGAGCCTCGCGACGGCCTCTTCGGTGCTGATGAACTCGATCTCCTCCCCGCTGAAATCCAGGCCGGCCTCGATCAGGCTCAGACAGTCCATCAGGGCCGACCGGATAGCGTCGGTGGATTGTGTCAGCCGGCCGCTCAGAAGTCTCTCGGCCGCGTCCAAGTGGAATCGATTGGAGCTGGCGATGATCTCGTTGACCGCTTCGGCTTGGGCGAGGTCCAGCTTGCCGTTGAGGTAGGCCCGCGCGGTGAATTCCCCGGGGTCTGCCGCGCGCAAGCCCTCCGCGAGCAGGGTCTGAACGAGAGCCTCGACCAGAATGGGACTCGCGTGGATGTGAAGCTCTGCCAGAGGCTCGCCCGTATAGGAGTGGGGGGCGAAGAATAGATAGAGCTGGGCGTCAGCGGTCAGATCGCCCTCAATGGCGACTGAGCCGGTCTGGATGCCGTTGGCCTCAAGCCGGATGGGCGCTGTGAAGACCCGCTCGCAAGCCGTCAGCGTCTCGGGTCCGGTCATGCGAAGAATTGATCGCGGCCCCCCGGTCGCAGAGCTGACGGCCACGATAGTGTCGGTGTAGTCCATAGATCCAATAGGTCCTATGAGACCGATAGGGCCTACAACAAGCGACTTCTCAGGTTTTGAAGAATGGTTTGGGCTTCTTCTTCTTGACCTTCCCGCCAGCCTTGCTCGTGGTGGGGACCAGCCCCTGGGCCTCCATTTCCTCCTTCTCCTTGATGTGGTTTCGGATGACCTTCTGCTCAATCACGCCGGCGAACGTGCTGGCCATGAT
>CAYNQP010000861.1:0-1664 GCA_964399325.1 uncultured Pirellulales bacterium | reverse complement strand
GGAGCCTGTCGGGAAACCTGTAGCAAGTATTGACATTTTTCGTTGCTCCATATTTTGGTGCGATTGAGTCGATGCTTGGGCTTTGAGGGCGGTGCGAATATTTCGGTTGTGTTTTCGGTTAAGGGGTGTGTTGGGTTGTTCGAGGTCTGGCTAATAGAGCCCCAGAGAGCCATTTTAGGCCCTTTGGACCTGATAGCCGCTACGGAACAGCTTCAGGAGGTTGTGGGTTAGGCAGACGATGTCCCATTCACAGGTCACATTGGCCAAACCCCGCAATAAAAACCGGCGAAAGCCTCGGGGTTCTTTGATCTGCCCGAATACGGGTTCGACGATTTGCTTGCGTTTGGAGTACGTGGCCCGCCCCTTTACCGTCCGGAGCTTTCGGGCCATCTTGTCTTTGGTCGTCGCGTCCTTGGGAATACGACCGCGCGGGGTCGGTGGGATTTTGTCACCATGCTTTTGACGGCCCGTGGCAATGTAGCCGTCGATCTTTTCGGATTCGAGATACGCGACGTTGGCGTCACTGTAGTAGCCGGCGTCCAGACTGGCCTTCTTGGGTGTTTGGCCGGTTCGCTTTTTAACGTCTTCGATGACGGGTTTGACTTGCTGCTTGTCGTTGGTCTCTTGGGTCACATGGGTGCCCACAATGACCTGGGCTTCTTCGTCTGACGCGATCTGGCAGTTGTACGCCTGCTCAAAGGACTTGCTGGTGCCGTCTTTCATGATGCGAGATTCCGGGTCCGTGAAATTGCGCTGGGCCTTGGGATCGGGCTTGTCACTGGGTTCTTTGGGCTGTTTACCTTGGCGCGTCTTGCCCGCTTTTTTCAAGGCCTCCTCTTGCTTGGCCATCGCTTCTCGCTTGGCTTGGGCCTTGGCCTTGGCCTCCTCTTCGAGGGATTGCTTGGCTTGCTTGATCTTGGTGATACGATTTTGCCGACGGCGTAGATCCTCAGGCAACTCTTTCATGCGTTTGCCTTTGCCGTAGCGAGCGTCTTCCTGCTCGTCCACGGTCTTGGCCTCCTCCAGGAGTTGCTCGACCTCAGCCTCCAGTTGTTGGAGCGTTTTGTCCATACGATCGTAACTCATGGCCTTATGCTTGGACGCATTGGCCTTGACCTTCGTACCGTCCAGAGAGATGTGCCCCAGTTGGACCAGGCCGGCCTTCTGGCACAACTGCAGGACATTGACAAACAAGGCGGCTAAGGCTTTGAGGTGCGTTTTTCTAAAGTCTGCAATGGTATCGTGGTCCGGGTGCTGATCCGCCGTGATCACGCGAAAGGGGATCTGCGCGTATGTGGCGGCCTCTATCTTTCGAGAACTGGGCAGGCCCACGCAGTAGGCGTAGAGAATCAGACTGGTCATCATCCGGGGGTTATACGGCGGCTGGCCGGATCGTGAACGACTATAGTGGTCATAAACGGCCGACAGATCAAGCGCCGAGACCACATCCATGATGAAGTAGGCCAAGTCGTCTTCCGGCAGCCACTGTTTCATATCCGGAGGCAGCAAAAGGATTTGATCGGGACAGTAGGACTTAAATCGGAACGTTGTCTTCTTCATCGACGCCATTATGTCACGATATAGACATCGTGCAACAAATCTTGACGTCACATCCGGTCGATTCTAGAAATACCCGGCGTGGAAATTCTCCGACAGGCTCCTAG
>CAYNQP010000860.1:0-1667 GCA_964399325.1 uncultured Pirellulales bacterium | reverse complement strand
CGATGAAGACGCCGTAGGCCTTGTGGCCCATGATCGTAATCGGCGCCATGTCGGCGATCGGGATGTTGTTGAACCCACCCATGGCCGGGCCGCTGAATCCGCCGCGGGGCGCCTGGACGAGGTGGTTGTCCTTGCCGGACTGGTCGTAGATTTTTGTGATCCAGCCGACCGTGTTGGCGCAGAAGGCGTCCTGTGCGGCCGCGTCGGCGTATCCGCCCGCATCCGACGCGGAGGGCTGGACAACACCGATGTCCAAGGTCTTGCCGTCCGACTGACGCATGACCTGGTAGAGCGGGCCGTTGTAGGAGGCGGACAGCGCGCGCGTGGTGCTGTGGGCGGCCACGCACGGGCAGCCGCCAGCGGCGTAGATGTCACATGGGCCTTCCGGCCTGGGCGGAGCAACATTGGCCCCCCTCCCGGCCTGTGAGGCCATCATCAATGTGGCGACAGGCAGCGTGAACGCCAGTGCGAGCATTAGCACAAGACTGATTCTCGTTTTCATGTTCATTCTCCTAACTCTTTAGACCGAGGTTTCCCAGTTGGCTCTCCGCCCGTGACCGCCACGGACAACCAAGGAGCACTATAACCCGCCATCCCAGTGGCCGGAAGCAGAATCTTGACCGCGCCGACGCCAAACCGGGGCCAAAACGCGGATGGGTAGAAGCGTACATGGGTAAAAGCGTAGATGTGTCAACGCCCCAATCCGGCCTTGGGCCGGGCCCCGCCTTTACGCTTGTACGCTTTCACGCTCCTACGCCGCACGGCAGCAAGCGAGATACGAGAGACGAGATGCGAAATACAAACCACGAGATACGAGAAATGCGCGGCGCGATAGCCGCCGAGCGACGAATTCAACCCCTGATGAACGCGGAGAACGCAGGAAATAGCCCAGCCATTTACGCGAGCGACGAGGGCCGAGAGCCGAGAGACAAATCTATGCGCTCCAACCCGGCCTTGGGCCGGTAGGCTCTAACGCTTGTACGCATACACGCTCCAACAAATTCGGCGGTCAACCGAATTTCCTGTCTACATTCGCCCGGCGAGATTCGCCTTTCTTTACATGAATGCGGTGGGGAGCAGGGAGTGTTTGCGCCCGCGTAGCCGGCACCACGGGACACAGACGGGAGGCTGGAGGCAGTAGGTACAGAATAGGTTCAGATGCTGAAAACGAGCGACGGGTCTAACCGCAGAGGCCGCAGGAAATGGGGCACGGATGAAAACCAGAGACGAGAGCCGAGCAACGAATCGTAAATCCTAAATCAGAAATCCACACCCGCGTCATGCGTCACGCTTCACGAAAAACCTTTCACGAACAACGCGTCTCACAAAAAAAAGCTGTTTGTGGCGTTGTTTTGTTGCCTTGCCCGACCCGCCGGGCCACAATAATGTCACTTGAGACTTTGAGGCGGCACCTTTGGATATGTGGTAGAGACACGATTTACGGCCTTGATCAGTAGGAGTGATGTCGTGTGCTTGAGTATCGTGTGGAGATTGAGCCTCACCCACAACAGGGAGTAACTTGTTTCGTGGCATCAGAGGCCTTGAGGTCTGACAGCAAGCGGACGCAAGGTTCTGAAATGCCGTGAAATGCAAGGTGATAAGGAGAAAATGGATCCCTGCCCCGAATGGCACTTCCATAAGCCTTAGGTTCCGTTGAGCAAACGTGC
>CAYNQP010000859.1:0-1669 GCA_964399325.1 uncultured Pirellulales bacterium | reverse complement strand
CCTGAAGGCCTGTCCGCACGGCGCCATCACGGGCCAGGCGAAGCAGCCGCACGCTATCGACGCGGCGCTCTGCACCAAGTGCGGTATCTGCAAAGACGTCTGCACGTTCGAAGCCATTGGCATTTGCTGAGGAGATAGAGATGCAAGAGTACATCACGATACGAATTGACGGGGCCAGGCTCTCGGCGGTCAAGGGCGCTTCGGTGCTCGATACGGCGTTGGAATACGGCATTTGCATTCTGGCCTTGTGTCACTATCCGGGCCTGTCGGATATCGGGGCGTGCCGGCTGTGCATCGTGGAGAACATCGTCAACGGCCGCTCGAAGGTGACCACGTCGTGTACGCTAAACGTGGCCGAGGGGATGGTTATTCTGACGGACACCGAGCGCATTCGCTGGCTTCGTCGCAACATCGCCGAGCTGCTGGTGGCGCAGTGCCCGAATTCCCGGGCGGTTCAGGACCTCGCGGTACGCTGCGGCGTGACGAAGGTACGGTATCCGTTCCACAACGACAACTGCACGCTCTGCGGTCGGTGTGTCCGTGTTTGCAGCGAGATGTGGCAGGCCAAGGCCCTCGGCTTCGTCGGGCGGGGCAAGGACCGTCACGTGAGCTTTCCCTTCGGTCGCAAGCCGGACTACTGCAAGACCTGCAACACGTGCATCGACATCTGCCCGATGACGATCACGCCGTGCCCGGGCCCGATGAAGAAGGGCGAAGAGCGGCTCTGCGGTGCCTGCGAAGGCCAGCTCATGATGACCAAGAACTTTACGGATTCGTGCGTGTGGTGCGAGCTGGGCAAGGGCTTCGGATGCACACGGCAGCTTCAAGCGGCCAGCCAAGGCTGATCGCATCCGCAGTGCGTTCGGCCCCATACGATTCACCCAGTGCTTGCTTCGGTAAGCGCTTTTCTATTGTCCGGGGCCCTCGGCCCCGATAGAATGCCCTCATGGAAAGACAAGTCGATACGAACAAGGCGGTTCGTCAGCACCTGGAGATGGAAAACTTCTTCACGGGCTTTGTCGTCAAGGGCAAGGGTAACGCCGCGGGTAGAGACGCAACATTTTGCGTCTCCGCGACGGCCAGCCAGCCTGAGCCAAGCCAGGCCGAAACTGCCGATGCCGCCAACACACTGGAGGCCATTGCTGCAGAGGTCCGCCAATGCTCCAAGTGTGGTCTTGCCTCCACGAGAACCAATGCTGTGCCGGGCGAGGGCAGCCCGAACGCACGCATCATGTTTGTCGGTGAAGCCCCCGGCGCCGATGAAGATGTCCGGGGCCGGCCCTTTGTCGGCAGGGCGGGGCAGCTCCTCGACAAGATTATCGCCGCCTGCGGACTCAAGCGCGAGGAGGTCTTCATCGGCAATATTCTCAAATGCCGCCCCCCCGGCAACCGCGATCCCAGGCCGGAAGAGATCATCAGTTGCCTGCCTTACCTGCAAAGACAGATTGAGGCCATCAAGCCTGAGATCATCGTGGCCCTCGGTGCCCACGCCGCCAAGACGCTGCTCGACACCAACAAACCCATCGGGCAGCTTCGGGGACACTTCGAGGAGTACTACCCGGGCCTCGGCCGGCCCGCCATCAAGCTCATGGCGACCTACCACCCTGCTTATGTCCTGCGAAACTACACCGCTGATACCCGCGGCAAGGTCTGGGAGGACATGAAGAAG
>CAYNQP010000858.1:0-1670 GCA_964399325.1 uncultured Pirellulales bacterium | reverse complement strand
GCACACTCATGAACAAAGAGAGCGTGCTATCCCAAAGACGCCTTGTCTTAGCGGCCCCCGATCGGTCTCCTTCTGCCATGTTCAAATGCTTCACGATCACCGATGCATTCGGACATTTCACCTTCTCAGGAATCGTTCCCGGAACATACCAGCTTGCTTACGAAAACCAGGAAAGCCAACCACGCTGGAAGACGGTTACCTCGGTAGCGGTCGCGGATGATGACCTGGACCTGGGCGTACTCGATGGGGCAGAAGACTCGTCGCAAACAAATCGTCAATCATCTGCAACCATGCCTTTCGGCCAAGTCTCATCAGAGCCGCGTATGCGATGTCTCGCCCTGAAGCTACCCTTGCTCCAGCCGCGATTTCACTGGACGTTTGTAAGCAAAGCCGACTTCTTCGCAGGGAAACTCGTACTAAGGATCAAACGCGCAGACGAAAACAACGAAATCATCGTATTTGAGAATGGAAGGATATCAGAGAATTGGCAACCGATGAGTATCCCTAACAATCCAAAAGCGGGAGAAATCTATTTTGGATTTGAATCTTCACAACCCTATGTAACCGCGCCGAACGACACCCTTGAAATTGAATTGCACGTCGCCAAAAACTTGGACGGGATCGGCGCCCTGCAAACGGGGATCTTGCCCGCAGGGATATACAAGGCTCAGGGAACCTATTCCCTGATTACGGATGAGTACCAAGTACCTGATGTTTTCAAGAGCATGCCCGCAGAGACCATCGAAAAACTCAAGAAGGCGTATGAATTCAAGGCCTTTCTTGAGAGTTGGCAACCGCAATGGCCCCTGCAGATCACAGGTGATGAAGGCTGGCTCGAGCCCGAACAGCGTCAACTGGTTGAACGAATGCTGGAAACGATGAAAAATCAGCAATAGCGAGACGCGGGCTTCTGCTGAGCGGGGTGGGCCGGCATATCGGCGAAGACGCGGCGGAAGTGGTGACCCAGGGCGGCGAGGGTCAGGACCGTGTGCAGATCGCGCGGGTGCCGCAGGGCCCAGGCCAGGAGGCGCCAGAAATGGTGTCGGTGCTTGTCCAGAATACCGAGGTGATAGACGCACATGAAGAACCCCTGCACGTCACGCCAGTCGTAGCCGATCCGGGCCTTGTGCAGAGGGCGCCAGGTCTCGATGAAGTTCCATATCCGCCCATAGAAATACTCGTGCGAACAGAGGGTCCCCACGACCCGGCGGTATCCGTCGGTCAGGTCCTCCAGTCTCATCACGGGAACGAAATTGATGGTCCCGTCGGTATTGTCGCCGCGGACCACATCTCCCAGGAGTCGGCCCTCGCGGCTCAGTCGTTCGTAGAGTTGCGTCCCCCGGTGCGCACGCAGGAGACTCACCATGGCGGTGACAACGCCGCTAGCCTGGATGAACTCGATCAGGTCATCGAAGATGGTAGCCGGGTCGCTGTCGAAGCCCAGGACGAATCCCCCCTGGACCTGCATGCCGAACTGCTGGATCTTGCGGATGCAGCCGGCCAAGTCGCGGCCCTTGTTCTGCACCTTGTTACACTCGGTGAACGCCGCGTCGCTGAGCGTCTCGATACCGATGAACACGCTCTCGAAGCCCGCGGCGCCCATGAGCCGCAGGAGTTCCTCGTCGTCGGCCAGATTGATCGACGCCTGCGTGTAGAACGAAAAGGGATAC
>CAYNQP010000857.1:0-1672 GCA_964399325.1 uncultured Pirellulales bacterium | reverse complement strand
GTACCGCCGAGATGATTCCTGCACTGACGGAGAGCGTCAGCGAGATGACGAGCGCTATCGAGGTAAGCGACAATGTGCGCGGCAATGCCTCGGCAATGATCTGTCTCACCGGCACATTGCTGCCATAGATCGAATTGCCCATATCCCCCTGCAATAGATTCCCCATCCAGCGTATATACTGCACATAGACCGGCTGGTCCAGCCCCAATTCGGCGCGCAGTTCCTCCGCAGCCGACGGATCAACATCGGCCAGCATCGCGGCGATCGGATCGCCGGGCACGGCGCGCAACAGAAAGAACACCAGTGTAGCAACCCCCCAGATCACGACCAGGGAGAAAGTGATGCGTCGTACAAGAAAGCGGGTCATGGCTCAGTCATTTGCCAGTGGATAAAAGAACTCGGAGATAGGAGCCTGTGCGGAGACACCACAACGGGCTGCCTCCGCACAGGGCAAAAACAGGCCTGGCCAAAAACTTAGGAGATGGTGACTCGGTCCAGATCGACTAGACCAGGAATTCGGCTGACGTCCGGATAGTTGACCTCCGTCCGGTATACTAAAATGTCGGTCGGGTGGAAGAGATACGCAGCGGCCACCTTGTCCGACGTAATCTTGTTTGCCTCTTGCACCAGTTCCTTGCGTCTTTCCAACTCGGTCACCGTGCGCTGTTCCTCAATCAGGGCGTCTACTTCTTCATCGGAGAAGAAACCAAAGGGCATGGATTCGGGCCGATTCGGTCCGTTGAACTTGGAGGTTGTCAACGCCCAGTCAACCAAAGCATCATCCGGATCATAATCGCCGCCGCTCCCAATACGGAGCATATCGAAGTCTATCGCATCGAATTGATCGACCAACACCGGCCAGTCCTTGATATCGAGTTCTACCTCGATGTTCAGGTTCTTGTTCAGGATATTGACCAGAATTTCCCCCTCGCGTTTGCCCGCAGGCGTAATGGTGAGTTTGAGAACGGGGAAGCCCTCGCCGCCAGGATAGCCGGCGTCTGCCAGTAGCTGCTGTGCAGCTTCGGGGTCAAAGGTCTGTTCGCTGGTCTCGTTGATGCCGGTGTCGAAGAAGAAACGCATTGCGGGATTAATCGTACCAAACCCTGGCATGCCCCGCCCGAACAACGCGCGTTGAATCAGGTCGTCCCTGTCGATAGCCTTGGCGATCGCCAGGCGCACCTTGAACCCGTTCTCCTGCTTCAACTCCTCGACCGGCTTGTTGAAATCTTCCACCTTGAACGGATCCCGGTGCGGGTTGAGCCATAGCGCTTGGAATCCCGGACCGGTGATCTCCGACACAACCAGATCGGGGTTCGCCAGGAAGCGGTCGATAAGCTCCGAGGCCGGCGGGTTGCCGCCAATCAGTTGAATGTCGCCCGCTTCGATAGCCGCGGCCAGAGGTTCCGGCTCCGGAATCGGGATGAATGTGATTTTGTCCAGCTTGGGCCGCTCGGGATCGTAGTAATCCTCAAAGCGCTCAAGCACCGTCTTCTGTCCAAGCTGGTTCTCGGTCACCCGGAACGGACCCGTGCCAACGGGGAACAGACCGTACTGCTCGGTACCGTCTTCCTCAATCGCACGCTGGTTCACGATGGTCATCGCACGTCCACTCGCACGTTCAAGCGTCTTCACCAGGAAAGAAGCCTGCGGCTGAGACAACACAAACTTGACC
>CAYNQP010000856.1:0-1673 GCA_964399325.1 uncultured Pirellulales bacterium | reverse complement strand
GGAGTTTGTGGGAGACGCGCCGTGATAGCGTTGGAGTATGCACGAGCAGGCCCAGAAGAATGCCATGATAGGAAGGCGCATCCGAAGACGACACTGTCATTCCTGCGGAGGCAGGTACCCAGGAACGTATCGGGTACGATTGGACCGTTGTCTCTTCACTTGGGCTGAAGACCCAGACGGGCAGAGACCGCGCCGGCGCGCCATGAGAGGACGCTGCCGGTGAAGGTGTACCACGTCTACATCTTGGCGAGCAAGCGGAATGGCACCCTCTACATCGGGGTGACGGGCAACCTATTGGGGCGAGTCAATCAGCATAGGAGCGGCGAGGTTCCCGGCTTCACGCAGCGCTACGGGGTACACCGTCTGGTGTACTTCGAGACCTTCCGTCATGTCGATGATGCCATCCTGCGCGAGAAGCGACTGAAGAAATGGAAACGCCAATGGAAGCTGCGGCTGATCGAGCAGGCCAATCCTCAGTGGCGGGACCTGTATGATGAGCTTGTCGGCTGATTCAGTGACGTTGCGTGGTTGGCCCGGCATGGACCGCGGTTCGTTCCCCTGCCAGGTCTTCTGGACCCCTGCCTGCGCAGGGGTGACAGACTGGGTCAGCCAACCATCTGCGTTCGGCTGCTCACTGGTCAGCCCACGCGTGGGTTAAGAACCCACCCTACCCAGCGATGAACTAATCGGCCCGGCCGGTGGCGGCTCGGTAGGCGGCGGCGAGGGCGAAGATGGCGACGCTGGCCAGGACGATGCAGGCGCCGGTCGGGAGATCGAACCAGTAGGAGAAGACGAATCCGCCGACGGCGCTGAGGGTGCCGAATAGGGTGGAGGTGAAGACGACCGCGCGGTGGCTGCGACAGACTTGATAGGCCGCGGCGGCAGGGTTGGTGATGAGACTGAAGATCATCAGACCGCCTACGAGCGGGAGATTGACGGCCAGGATGACGCCGCACAAGCCGAGGAACAGGGCGTAAACGAAGGTCTCGTGTACGCCCGTGGCGGAGGCAATCGTGCGACTAAACAGCAGGACCTTCAACTCCTTGTTGAAGGCGAGGGCAAATGCGCCGAAGGCAACGGCCGCAATGGCAATTGTGACTACGTTTCGGCCCTGAACGAACAGGATGCTCCCCCATAAGAGAGCCATGATTTCGGAGCGGCTGCCGGTGGTCAGGCCGATGCCGAGGAACGTCAGGCCCAACATCAGCGAAAACAGGATCGCCAGCGCGACATTGGGGTCGAGTCGAGACTTGCCCGGCCGAATGCCCGCCAGGCTCATCGCCGCGATGGCCGAGACCGCCACAGGTCCCACCGTGGGACTTAGCCCCAGAAGATACGCGTAGACCATCCCGGCCATCGCGGTGTGCGAGATGAAAATGCCGATGAACGGCAATCGCAAGGCCACGAGGTAGACGCCCAGCAGGCCGCAACTGGCACCGGCGATGGCGCCGGCAAGGATGACCAGATAAAAGAATGGGTCCATGGCAACTAACGCCTTCCGGCGTCACTACAAACAAGGATGGTAACCGTTCACAGTTTCTTGAAGAAAATTGAGAGGAATTCGCATAAAAGACTTGCGCGATCCAGAACATAGGGTTAGACAATGAGTTATGACAGACAAGGATGCTCTCATAGCCCAGTTGCAGGACGAGAATCGGCAGTCACGCCAGATG
>CAYNQP010000855.1:0-1675 GCA_964399325.1 uncultured Pirellulales bacterium | reverse complement strand
ACTGTACCGATGTTGCCCTTATACGCCACATAGTGGCGGTCAACCCGCACGAGGTCAAGATACCGTTCGAGTTGAAGGGTATTTCGATGCCTGCTCTCCAGCCCAAGGGTACCACGGACTGACCATAGTGCGCATTAACATGCGAAGTGCAGCATGGCAGCTAGTGACGGTCGCGAGCCAACCGGCAGCCTTAGCCCCTGGGATTTTTCGCCTTGAACCAGAAGCCATTTGCCTCTCTTGTAGCGCGACCACAACTCCCGGCATGGGCGGAAGCCTCGTGCGGTAGCTGCGCTATATGACATTGTCAGGTAGCGTCTATCGTCCGCATGGTATCTGACTTCGGCCCGAGGTTAATGGGGACAGACCCTATTTTATGTTGTGCATCTAACTACCTTGGGCCCTAGGGCCGGCCGTGTGAGCCGGTTTCGGGGGAGTCACAGGGTCGCACCGCGAATTAGGAGTCACCAGCGATGGGCCGGAGCCAGATAGGTGGAACATCCCCCTCCGGCATGTTAACGCCTGCCCCCTTCACCTCGTTGAGGGTGCGCCTCACCGGAGCGAGGTGACGGGGCGGGCCTGTTTTGCATGAGCATGTCGGTCAGCGACAGCAGCGGCACGCGCATGCACGTCTACGACTACGACAAGATCTACCAGGTCACGGACGTCAATTACCCCGAAGAGTTCGACTACCTCGCCACCGACACCACGTTCGACTACGACCCGGTCGGAAATCGCACCTCGGTGGTTGACGACAGCGGCACCGATGTGTATACTACCAATGAGTTGAACCAGTACACGGAAGTGGCGGATGCGAACTACCTCTACGACGACGCGGGCAATATGACCAACGACGGCAAGTACGAGTACGTCTACGACGCCGAGAACCGCCTGATCCAGGTGCACAACATCACGTCGCTCTCGGCCGCGTGCGACACGCCGGCCCCCTTCACCACGGGCGGCGACGCGGAGTGGTTCGCGCAGACGGAGGAGTACTATTCCGGCAGCGACACCGACGCCGCCCAGAGCGGGGCCATCGGGGCCAGCGAGGCGACCTGGATGGAGATGACGGTGGACGGCCCCGGCAGCGTGAAGTTCCGCTATGACCTGGATTGGGCGACCGATGCGACCCTGATCTTCTATGTCGACGAACAGTGGAAGTTCATGACGACCAGCGGAAGCTGGGGCGAGGCCGGGCCGTATACCATCAGCGGGTCGGGGACGCACACGCTCAAATGGACCTACACCAAAGGCAGTGGCGGCTCGTCGGCCGGCACGGCGTACTTGGATTATGTCCAGTGGACACCCAGCAGCAGCGGCGGCTCAACGCAGTTGGCCGAGGGTCTCGACACGGACCTGGAGATCAGTACCGGCGGCGATGAGGACTGGAGCAAGACCTACATGACCTACTACTACGATAGCGATGCCACCCTCAGCGGCGATGTCGACGACGACGAGTCCTGGATGCAGACCACCGTCGAGGGCGCAGGCGATCTGTCGTTCTATTGGAAGGTCTCGTCAGAAGACGACTACGATGATCTGGAGTTCTATATCGACGACGAGCTTCAGGACACCATCAATGGCGAGGTGGACTGGCAGCAGAAGCAGTATGACGTGAGCGGCGCCGGCACGCACACGCTGAAGTGGCGCTACGTTAAGGACGGCAGCGTCTCCGAGG
>CAYNQP010000854.1:0-1679 GCA_964399325.1 uncultured Pirellulales bacterium | reverse complement strand
ACATACGAAACCTCGTTCGAGAGGGACGGTTCCGGGAAGATCTATACTACCGGCTACGGGTTTTCCAAATCGACATGCCGGCACTTCGCCGGCACAAAGAGGACATTCCTCTCTTGGCAGAGACGTTCATGCGGCGGTTCAACGATGAGACGGGCAAATCGATCCGGACGCTGAGCAGCGAGGTCAGGCACTGCTTCATGGATTACTGTTGGCCGGGAAACATCCGTGAGCTGGAAAATGCGATCGAGCACGCGTACGTGACCTGCCAGAACGATGAGATCGGCCTGTTCGATCTACCGAGCGAGTTGCGTAAGACGGAACTGCGCGCGGCGGAATGTCTCCGCAACACTGAGGGGAACCACACCGCAACGTCTTCGGCGTATGCGGGGGCTCAAACACGCGAACAACTCATGGCCGCCTTGGAAATGTGCGGGTGGAACAAAGCAGAGGCAGCCCGCCAGCTAGGCCTCAACCGCGCTACGGTCTGGCGCAAGATGAGACAATGGGGCATCCCACTGGATGGTCCCAAACCGGAGGACTCCAGACCTTAGCACGCGATGATGGCTACCTAATACGTTGCATGCAACGTTGCATGGCCGTTGCGCGCAACGTTGCATTCCTTTTCTCTCGCACCCGTTCCCCTACCGGATGAGGCTTCCAAGAGAATCGTAAATTATTCTATATCAGTAGGTTATATAGCCTCATCTCCTCGATATAAATCGTGTGGCATGGTGCTTGCACATAGGGATTTCCACGAACGGCTCAGGAACTGGTACATGAGGAGATCAACCATGAATCACCACACAGTAGAGCTTGATGACGCGAGCTTCACCAACCAAGTTCAGCAGGGTGTTACACTGGTCGATTTCTGGGCGCCATGGTGCGCACCGTGCATGATGCAAGGGCCCATCTTGGAGAAGGTCGCGGCCAAAACACAGGGCAAGGCCACGGTGGCCAAAGTCAACGTCGATGTGGCCCCTGGTGTTGCTGCTACTCATGGCATCCGGTCTATTCCCACGCTGATCGTCTTTAGCGACGGCGAAGTCGTCCGCGAATTCGTGGGGGTGCAAAGCGAAGCTGACCTGTTAGCTGCTGTCGAAGAGGCTGGGATTTAGGAAAACGCATGTCACGGGCACCAAGGTTTCTCAGGAAGAGGTAAGGATTCTTGAAGGGATTGTTTTGCCTTAAGAAGGGAGGATTGTATGCCATGTGACAAACTCAACGTCATTGAAGAGAAAACCGCAAAGACGGATGAGACTAAAGACGTTCAGGAAGGAAAGGATGATGCCATGAGTCACTCTACTCTGGTCCTACGGAGAATGCCGGAATTCAAGATAGATGCGTATGATACCATGATCTTTCCGCGTTCAGGGTGAAAGAGAATTGAAAATGCCAATTGTGGAAAACGTAGTCATTCTGGGGAGTGGACCGGCGGGACTGACCGCAGCCATCTATACCGCCCGAGCCGCTTTGCAGCCGCTGGTGCTGGAAGGCCATATCCCGGGTGGACAACTCATCGTCTCGCAAGAAGTGGAGAACTACCCCGGCTTCCCCGATCCGATTTCGGGCCTGGAACTGATGGACCGGTTCAGAAAGCAGGCCGAGCGGTTCGGCGCACGTTTCCGATCCGAGGCTGTGCAGAAGGTCAAGAAAGGGGAAAGCGTGTTTCACCTTGTCGC
>CAYNQP010000853.1:0-1686 GCA_964399325.1 uncultured Pirellulales bacterium | reverse complement strand
GCCATGCCGTAATGATAGTCGGTCTTACTCGCCGAGCCGGTCGTCAGTGCCACGGCTGTCACCTGGGCAGACATCGTGAAGCTGCCCGCCGACCCGGAAGCCATCCATGCCCTGTCACTCGCTCGTGGTGAACTCCCAGACATCGCCTTCCCACCGACTGGGGTCCTCGGCCTCGTTGACCTCGATGATCTTCCAGTAGTAGGTTTGTCCGCGCTCAAGCGGGTCGGGTTCGTATCTACTGGCGGTCACGGTGTCGAGCCAGGCCGTGCCATCTAATACGGCTTGCCTGTCGGTCGCCAAGTAGACTCTATGCGAAACCGCCTCGCGCCCCGGACGCCAACGGAGCACGCAGTTAGGATCCACGCCGGTCTCTCCCTCGGCCGGCTGCGGCTGCCTGGCCCGCGTGGGGATATGGAGAAAACGGACCTCGCTCAAACCATATTTTGCTCCGCCGTAGTTGCTGATGGCGGTAATCCGGACAGACTTAGCTGAGACGCCGCCAAGATCGATGGCCGGTCCGGCACAAACAGGCGCGCCAGAGGCCTGGGCTAACTGGAAATCACCGAGAGTAGTCCACTCCGTGCCATCCGTCGAATACTCGACTGTGACATCCTTGAGACCATAGCCCATATACAGCTCCCACTGCGTGTTGTGGTTCCAGATACGCGCCTCGTGGAGCTTGTAGACCCGATCGAAGTCGAATCGGATCTGCACGGGCTCACCCGTTGCGGGGGTGCCTAGCCACATGGCCGTTGCCTCGTTCGAATGCTGTCCGTCAGAGTCGAGGCCGGAGCCATTGATCGTATTCTCCGGCCCCTCGCTCTCTGCCGAGGTCGCGTTGCTCGTGGCCGTGATGTCGTCAAGCGGATATGAATACCGCTCGGTCGTGAAGCTCGATACGAAGCCTGTCCGGATGATGAAGTCGGGCGCTGCGCCGACTTCATCGATGCGCCAGTAGTAGGTCCGGGCGAACTCCAGCAGCCCGTTGGGATCGCAGCTATTCGCGTCCTGCCCGTGACTGACGAGCACGTCCAGGGGGGTGGCCCGGTTGGCGTTGCTGACATCTTCCATGGACGTTCCCAAGTAGACGTCGTAGCTGTCTGCCAGCGGGCTGCCTGTCCAACTCAGGAGAGTGTCATAGGGCACATCCGCCGCCGCCGCGCCGGGACGACGAATGGCGGGAACATACTCCGCCAGGATCTTCACGTCCTGGCCATCCACGACACCGTCACCCCAGGGCATCGGACCAATGTCATAGGCTGTATCGCTCGTGCCCCAATGATCAATGAGCGCCAGAAAATCAACGCTGTCTATATCGCCGTCTCTGTTGAAGTCAACGACTGGGCTGATTAACACCTGCCACAGGTCCACATAACCTGACCCACCGGGGCGTGTGGACGCGAAGTATAGGGTAGAACCATCGGCCGAGATGCAGGGGTTCTCCTGGTCAGCCCAACTATTGACCTCCGGCCCAAGATTTACTGGCGCCCCCCAGTCGCCATCTCTCGTTGATCGCTCGGTAACCCATATGGTCCAATCGCCATACTCGCTGGGCCGACTAGAGGAAAAGAAGAGCCGTAGGCCATCGGGTGAGGGGGCTGGTGAATAGTCCCAAACCGGACTATTGATCGTAGAACCAAGATTCACTGGATCGCCCCAAGGGTCCTGTATCGTTGCCCGTGTCGT
>CAYNQP010000852.1:0-1688 GCA_964399325.1 uncultured Pirellulales bacterium | reverse complement strand
GTTTGTCAAAGGGATTGAGGATGATGATTTGGCACTTCAGTCCCATGCCGGTGAGGAGTCCAATCATATCCTGTTTGGCATCGTACACCAGGGCCCGCCAATCGCTGCCGGGTGTGATTCTGGCGACGACTGATTGGAGGAGCATGCGTAAGAGCACCGTCTTGCCACTGCCGATAGCTCCCAGAATCAAGAACGAGTCTGCACTAAAGTATTCTGGCAAAGGGAGCCCTGCCCAGAGGAGAAACTGCTGTCCGACATGCATGGTCTGTAGCAGCATGCGACGAACCTGCTTGAGGGGCAGTATAAAGGTTCCACGGAGCAATATGGGCCTAAGATCAGGTTCTGGTCGCTTAAACCACCTGGGATTGATGGCCCCGATGCAACCGCCCACCATCCATCCAATTGGTAGAGGTGTTGACGTGTCCATACACAGGATACCGCCGAACCACATTCCGATAGTCACACAGCAAGGCCGTACCATCAGATTCAGTAGATGGTGAGCGAAACACTGCGTGGACATTTGCTGGATCGACAGAGGCTGCAACCACGGCTGAAAGCGAAGATAGAGCCAAACCATAGGTAAAATGGCCAGAAGGAATCTGGCCAGAGGCGTGTCCGCAGATCTCGACTCTGAGCTGGTGCTATACAGGGCCATAAAGGTCATGGCGAAGTACAGGACCAGTAGGGACCATGCCAGCATCATAAAGATCTGCTCCTTTGTGTTGCCAATGTGGGTTCTTATCATGATTGTTCCCTTTCATAAGAGTGTGAATGAATAGGTTCCGAAGTACGCTCAAAGTAGTCTGTTCGCGTCTTCATGCGATCATTGCGGCGAGTTCGGTGGGCAACATAATCGAAGGCAAGTGCCCTCTCCTGTCGCAGATTTGTGTGGCCCACTAGAACAACACGACCACCGTGCTTTTTTACAGCGGATAGCAGTTCGTTCATCTGCTTGAAGTCAAGCTGATGGGCATCGTTGACCACCAGAATCTTGTTCTTGGTCTTCAAGGGCTTGAGAGGAAACGAGTAGCCGAAGAAAGCCTGTTGGACGATTTGCCTGACCGAATACCTGATGCGATAATCCAGTGTCGGGTGTCGCATGAGTTCGTAGGCCCTGAAGGAGCGGCTGCGAATACCGGTTTCTCTCTCAAGGCTGTCAGCTCCCCGTCGTGTCAAAGAGAAACCCCATACGTCTAACTTGCTCTTCTCCCAAGTCTCACTACAGGCCTTTAGAACGGTGTTGATATTTGATATCCCGTTGCTGTTGATAACCTGGAGGGCACCGCGATTGCGTACGAGACGGCGTACAAGTTCTGCATCCTGCTTGCTGAGTATGTCTTGGGACTGACGGGCCACTGCTGAACGATTGATACGCGTTGTTTTCTTCTTATGGATGGCACGTCTGAACTGGGTCAGGTGATGGTCTATCTCGGAACTCAAAACAGAGCGTGGACGGCGATATTCCTGAACTATTCGATTGACATGCAGTGAGCTTATATCGGGAAGAGATGACCGCCTTTGAAGGCAGTCGATATAGCACATCAGTTTGCGTTGTTGCTTATTGCCTGTCAGGCCTGTGTACTGCTTCCTGCCAAAAACGTCGGTCCAAGACTTATCCTCTGGCCAGTGGTCAGGCGAATTCACATGGTAAGTGCAACACAGGTATAAAAGAGACATCGCGAGCTAGA
>CAYNQP010000851.1:0-1689 GCA_964399325.1 uncultured Pirellulales bacterium | reverse complement strand
GGCTGGCCGGCAGGATTGTTCGTCACCTCGATGTCGGTCCAGGCGATCTTACCGCGCCAGCCGGTCCCGACGAGTTTGAGGACCGCTTCTTTCGCGGCAAACCGACCGGCGTATTTCTCGATCGAATTCTTCTTGGCCCGGGCGTAAGCTTGTTCTGCGGCGGTGAAAACCCGCGTGACAAACCGGTCGCCGTGCCGCTCGATCATCTGTTCGATGCGGGGACAATCCACTAAGTCGATGCCGTGGGCGACGATTTCCATCAAGGTCTCTCAACGACGAAAGGAACCGGATTATTGAGCCTGCGGCGATGCATTCGCCAAACGGTGCAATCGCTCCAGACAATAGTCGAGAAAGCGGTCGGTATCGGCCAGCGCTATCTGCCGGGCGATCTCCTCATCGAGTTGTTGCAGGACTTCGACGTTGCGGTCCGCCCCGATCTGCCTCTCGACCTGGTCCTGAACCTCTGCCAACGGCCGGTACCCTTTCTCCCGATTCTGTTCGAGCTTCATGATGAAGACATGCCCCGGCGCGTCGAGGGGCCCGGCAATCTGGCCCACCTCAATCTGCCTGGCCGCCTCCGCCAGTATCGTGTAGGGCTCCACCAGCGCTTCCGGATCTCGCGGTGTCCACAGACCGCCGGACGCCGCCTGGAAACCGTGCGAGTACTCCTGCGCCAGCGCGGCAAAATCTTCGCCCGCCATGATCCTCGTGACCAACGATTCGGCCAGCGTTCGGGCCGCGCGAACCGGATCGCTGTTCGGATCCGACACGGCCATTTTCGCCACCTGAATATCGATCAGGCGAAATTGAATGACGCCGGGCTGGACGAAGGACTCGTCTTTCAGCTTGTCGTAAGCAGCGACCAGCTCGCTGTACGTGGCCGGCCTGTTGCGTGAGAGTTTCGACGAAACCGCGTACTCAGCCAGCATCTGCTTCTTCTTGTATTCCTTGAATGTCGTTCGATTCTTGCCTATCGCCCGGAGGGCCTCGTCGGCCTGCGCGTTGTTGCCTCCATGCTCGATAACAAATTTGCGTAATTCCTTCTCGGCGGCGCTATCCAGCACCTCATCAACCTTATCACCAAGCGCCCTCTTGGCCCGCCTATAGAGCACGATGTTCGTTATGTTGGTATTGAGTCGCTGACGCACTTGCGGCCGAGCCAGCTCCATGAATTCATCGAGCGTGGTGACCCTGGCCAGTTCGACGAGCTTCTCTCTGAAGGCGGCCGCCGTGGTCATCTGCCCGGGCGACGGGGCCATGATGTCCTCACAGGCGATGACCTCTCCACTGACGATAAGCTCATCGGGACGGCTCGGCGCGGACGCGTAACTGAGACGCTCGACTTCCTCGTTCGTGAGCGCCGCCTTTTTCGTCTCATTGCCTTCGCAGCCGGCGAGCGTGCCGAGCACCAGCAAAAGGCACGAGACAGAAACCATGCTAATCGTAGAGACGTAGACTCTTGGGTCTCTACCCACCGCCACAGCCAATTGATCTTTCATTCGTGCGTTCCTCATGCCACTTCGCCTTTGAGACCGATGGGGTCGGCCACTTCGCGCATCGCCATGATCGCGTCATCGATCAGTTCGTCCAAGTCCACGCCCAGCATGGCCGCCCCCTTCTCGATGATGCCACGATTGACGCCGGCGGCGAACGCCTTCAGTCGCTTCTGCGCCCGCTTCAGACCGCGGA
>CAYNQP010000850.1:0-1693 GCA_964399325.1 uncultured Pirellulales bacterium | reverse complement strand
CATCATCACAAATCTCTGTCGGGGGCACCTATGAAGACGGGAATCAATCTCCTACTCTGGACGCCATTTGTCACGAAAGAGCATTTTGGGATTCTGGAGAAGCTCCAGGCCGCCGGCTATGACGGGGCCGAGATCCCGCTCTTCGGCGGCGAGGTGGACCACTACCGGAAGGTCAGCAAGGGCTTGAAGGGCAACGGTCTGGCCTGTACCGCTTGCACCGTCATGCCGGATGAAGAGCACAATCCGACCCATCGCCAAGGCGCCGTCGACTATCTCACGCGTGTCGTGGATTGCTGCGAGGCGCTGGGGCCGAAGTGCTCTGCGGGCCTTTTTATCAGCCGCTGGGCGTCTTCAGCGGCAAGGGGCCGACGCCAGAAGAAAAACAGCGGGCCACAGAGGTCCATCGACAGGTGGCCGACTATGCCGAGCAAGCCGGCGTCAAGTTGGCCATAGAATATCTGAACCGGTTCGAGTGTTACTTCCTCAATACGATCGACGATGCCGCCGCACATGCCAAGCGGGTGAACCACCCGAGTCTCGGCGTGATGTACGACTCGTTCCACGCCAACGTCGAGGAGAAGGACCCCGTTGGCTGCATCACGAGGAACATCAAGTCCATTCGGCATGTCCACGTCTCTGAGAATGACCGCGGCACCCCCGGCAAGGGACATGTCCCGTTCGGCCGGATCTTCAAGGCACTGCGGGCGATTCGGCGATGGGGGACATGGCGTCGCGAGAGAAATTTCTCGGCGCCGTGCGGGTGGCGTGCCGCATCGCCGGCGTGTTCAACGAGCATGGCGTGCGTAAGTACGGCGTGATCCGGATCGATTCGGCGGAGTTCGGCGTCGAAAAATGGCGCCAGGACCCGAAGGCGAACACCGCGAAAATCGCCGAGACGTTCCGCGAAGCCGCCAAGATCGCCGCCGACTACGGCGAACGCTTGGCCGCCGAGAGCGAGATCTGCTGGGCCGGCCTGCACAGTTGGAAGGCCATGCTCGATCTTCTGGAGGCCGTCGGAATGCCGGAGACGCTTGGCTTCCAGGCCGACATGGGCCACACGTACTTGTACTTATTGGGCTACAATGCGCCGGAAGCTGTCCTACTGAAGCTTGGCTATTCAGAGAAAGAGTTTTACGCCGCCTACGAAACGATGGTCGACAAGCTGCGGCCCTGGACGATCGACTTTCACGTGGCGCAGAACGACGGCCAGGTGCACGGCGCCGGTTCGCACGACAAGACGGGCAAGCACTGCCCGGCTGGCGATCCCAACGGCAAGCTCGACATCGTCCGCTGTGCCGGCTACTGGCTTAAGGATGCCTCGGCACGCGGGATGCAGCACATCTGCTGGGACGGCTGCATGTTCCCCAACGCGATGCTCGAGATGCAGGACATCTGGAATGAGATCCTCGACGTGATGCTCAAAGTGCGCGCCGCGCACGGATGGACCTGAACGATTGATTATTGATGATTGACAAAGGATGATTTGGAGGAGCGCGGCCTTCCTCTTCGACAATCAATCATCCATCATCAATCATCGATTTGGATGAGGAATCATTGCCATGGCCAAACCACTTAACATCGGCATAATCGGCTACGGGTTCATGGGCCGGGCTCACTCCAACGCCTATGCCAAGGTCAATCACTTCTTCGATCTGGCTTACCGCCCGGTTCTGAAGGCCGTGTGCGGTCGTGA
>CAYNQP010000849.1:0-1695 GCA_964399325.1 uncultured Pirellulales bacterium | reverse complement strand
GAGAGAAGGTAGCTGCCCACCAGGGCCAGCAGGGCACAGCCTGCGGCCATCTTCAGGGCCGCCGACACCGTCACACGGCCGGCCGCAAGGGGCCGGTCGCGACGCTCGGGGTGGATGCTGTCCGCCCGGCGGTCCACAATGTCATTCAGCACATACATGGCCGAAGCGGCAAACGAGAAACAGAAGAGGGCGCCGCCCGCCTTGGCGACCGCCAATAGCACCTCGTTTGCCGGCCCCAGGAACTGTTTGCCGAAGATCAGAGCCGCGAAGACGAACACGTTCTTGACCCAGTGAACGGGTCGAAGCAGTCGAATCAGCTCCATAGGCAACCTTTCCGCACATCAGACAGGCCGATCGGACCCGCCCCCGCGCACAGTCCCTCATAACGGTGCGTCACCGTGTTCTCATCGACAACCACGCATGACGCGGGTAGAATTATACTTGGCCCGGTAGTCTTTGTATACGTTCGGTGCCAGGTTCTTGGCGTTCAAACAGGTATCCGACATGATCACAGCCGTCGTCTTCGATCTTGATGATACTCTCTACGACGAGATCGACTACTGCCGCAGTGGTTTTCTGTCCGTCTCGCGGTTCCTCGCGAAGTCATCGGATATTTCCTGCTCGGACGACGTCTTCGCATGCTTCTGGCAACACTTCAACGCCGGCAATCGCACGCGAACCTTCAATGCCGCACTGGATGACCTCGGCATCGCCCATGATAAACATCTGATCGCACAACTCGTTGAGGTCTATCGCCATCACCGACCTGCGATCGGGCTCCCTACAGACAGTCGAGAGGCACTGGACGAACTCAAGGGCACATGCGTGCTGGCCCTTCTGACCGACGGTTTCATGCCTGCCCAGCGACTGAAGGTGCAAGCTCTCGATATCGAGTCGTATTTTCGAGCCATTGTATACACCGAGGAACTGGGACGGCGGTTCTGGAAGCCATCTCCCGTGGGCTTCGAAAGGCTCAGCGAAAGGCTCGACGTGCCCCCCGGGCAGATGGTGTACGTTGCCGACAACGAGAGCAAGGATTTTATCGCCCCCAACCAGTTGGGCATGCTTACGGTCCAAGTGCTGCGCCCGGCCCGTCTGCACACCGGTCCCTGCCCCCAGCCCGGTGCCGCTGCCAAGCTCAGAATCGACCGCCTGAGCGAGTTATCGGCAGTCCTGGGCAATGCCTGACATCACGCCCGGGCCGGTGCCATCTCCTTCTCATGAATCTCTTTTTTCTTGACTATGCGCCTGTCAAAGGCGATAATATGGTGAAAATGGTAATCATGAGAGGCCTTTCCCTATTCCAAGGAGTCATTCTTATGCCGCCAGGTAAGCGACGCCAAAGCAATGCCATGCTCTACACGCTCATGACCTTCGTCGGGCTTTCCATCATCGCGACGACGGTAGCCGTGGTTTACTACGTCAAGGCTGAAGAGTTGCGGACGAAAGCCGAGGAAGCCGACAATAAGTTGAACGTGATGGCCTCTCCGGATGAGGTGCGGGATCGTGGGGACATCGTCGGGGCCAGTATACCGGGTGAAACCCAACTTGGGACGATGGTCCAGTATTTCGACCGAGTCGTGGGCCTCGTGATCGGCACACCGGTCCAGGCCGGCAATGCAGAGGTGAAGGCGGACAACGTGGCCAAGGCGGTCGCCGCTTTGCTGGAGCAGGCGCAAGACCACATTTCGTTGC
>CAYNQP010000848.1:0-1697 GCA_964399325.1 uncultured Pirellulales bacterium | reverse complement strand
CAATACGGCGACGTTCACGAATCCGTCCATGACAGCGGTCGGAGCGGGCACGTACCAGCAGTGGCCCATTCCGCTGAGCGATCTAACCGCGGCCGGTGTCAACCCCAGCAGTGTCGAGACGCTGGCCATTGGCGTCGGCGACAAGACCATGCCGAGCCAGAATGCTTCCGGTGTTCTCTACATCGACGATATCGCCTTCGGCCATCCGATTCCCGTCGAGTAGCGTAACGACGCTGTTGGGACGCGTCTGACGGCCACAGCAGGATTCTCAGGGAGCCCGTGCCAACGCGGCACGGGCTCCCTTGTGTCAAGGTGGTGTCGCGTGGCTGTCCGGGGGCCCTTTCTCTCCCTGGATCAGGGTGTTGCGGCAGACTTGAGGCTGTGCCGCCTGACCGACCATTCCGACGTTTCTCGCAGCCGCGGACGCATGCGAATGGAGCAGATGTTGTGGGAGATCGAACCCGAGAACTGTCCGTATTCGCAAAGTGGCCAAAATAAAACGCGATAAGGTCTTGTTGGTTGTGCGTCGACTTGGCATAATAAAGAAGTGCCGATAATATATTGTTCTCCAGGGCCACCAGTGATGGGATAACCCCTCTGTCAAGGTCCTAGGCCACGCACTGTACGGCGTCTGAGGCCGGGAATTTGGCTCGATTGGCGGCACTGATGTGCAGTTGACTCGTGAGGCAAGGGAGTGTGAAAGGTCCTGCGATGAAGCGGCGAATCGGGGGCGCTCATCGCGTATGAAGTTCAAATACAGTGAGGAGGACTGGCTGCGATTGGCAGTCATCCAGGCAGGATACACCGAGCGCCGCACATGGCGACGTCTTCCTTATGACCTGTGCGGTTTCTGCCGATGAAACCTCTGGTATTGTCATCATCCGTCTTGATGTGTGGCTAAAACACGGTTATTTGAATCTCTGCTATGTTGAAGGAGGCAAAGGCAATGTGTAAGAACAAGACAATCCTGTTTCTGTCATGTCTGTGCTTGGCGGGACTAGTCCAGGCGCAAACCATTCCTGCGACGACCACTACGGTCGAGGCTTACGACATGCCGGGTTACTTCCTGGTGTGTACGACTTCCGCCGGAGCCGTTCAGATGGTCCAAGGTGGGGATCAGACCCCTGAGGGCCAATGGAACATTGTTGCGGGCCTCACCGGCACGGACACCGTTTCGTTCATGCCGGTGGCATTAGAAAATCACTACATGCGGCACCGGAGTTACGTGTTCTATTGCGACGCGGCTGCGACCGACAACCTTTATTTGAACGATGCCACCTTCACGGTGGAACCGGGTCTGGCAGACCCGACGGGCGTGACCTTCCGATCGGTCAATTATACCGACCGGGTTTTGCAGCACAACGCTAGCAGCCCGATGGGGCTCGTACTGGAGGCGGTCACCGCTGGAAATGAGGGAGCCGCGACGTTCGTGTTCCCGGAGCAACACCCAGAGCATGCCAAGAACCCGGTCCCGGATGACGAGGCAACCGACACGCTGCGTGACGTGGTCATGGGCTGGACGCCGGGTGCGTACGCGGCCTCTCACAACGTCTATTTCGGGACCAATTTCGACGACGTGAACTCCGCCGATGCAGGCAGCCCGCTGCTCGTCAGTTCGGGGCTGGACGTCAACACATACGACCCACCCGGCCTGCTGGACTACGGCCAGACCTACTACTGGCGCGTCGATGAGGTCA
>CAYNQP010000847.1:0-1700 GCA_964399325.1 uncultured Pirellulales bacterium | reverse complement strand
GAGTAGACCCGAACGGCTATTTGCTGGTCCGCAATCGCCTGCCGGACAGCGGGCAGCCCATCCAGGGTGTCATCGCGCTCCTTCTCCCGCTCGATGCTGGCATCTGAGACTTGCCGAAGACCCTCGATGATCTCACGTTTGGTCCGTCTGGTCGTCTCATCGCCCATGAGGACGCGAATATGGCTCAGGCCGCGCCAAAGCTCTTCGAGCAACAGGAAGGAACCGACTTCAAAGACACCCGTCGCCACGTCCATTTTCTGGAGATTGGGCAGGAGTCGTCGCAACGCATTGACGACCGTATTGTCCCCCCGGTTATCAATGATGACCGGTAATTTCTCCGCCATGTCGCGGCCTCTCAACCCTGTCCCTGCTCCTGGATTCGGCTAAATCCTATCCCTCTATATCGGCACAAGCAAGCGGATTCTGAAGGCCAAAGTGCGCCAATCACGACCGATAAATGCCTCCCGTACGAGGGCAGCGCCCCCCCGACCATCAGGCGACTCCTGGAAATGTTGCGTAAGGGCCGATCCAGATAGCCCGCTTGGCAGCGATTCCTACGCGAGTCGTGACAACGCCGTCCAACTACGGGCCATAGTCTCGCTTTCTCTCCCTCCATCGGCCCGGACGGCGGGCCGGGTGCCGATTCTCAACTCGCATCGGTCTCGCTCCAAAGTCGGCGGCACCGGACATCTGCGCTGCTTGCTCCAGGTCATTCGGCGAGAGGCGGCCGGGTATCGATGGCCCTGCAATGACGACGCCACGTCCCGGTTCGGCCCACAGATTCGCCAAGTGCGTCTCAAAGTGGGCGATCCGCCGGGCTTCGAGAGCGTACACACGCCGTGCCTTGCGCGTTGGCACGCCGCTATAGGTCCAGCGGCGTACCTGCTCTCTGAGCTGCTCTATCCGCCGATCCAATGCCAGGTGACGACCCAGGTGAGCAACACGACCATACCGACACTCGTTGCGGCTCTCGTAGGAAAGATCATAACAGTGCCGGCAGCCGAAGTATTCGCCCCGGGGCGGCAGATAGAGTCTGCCGACCCTGCGGCCACAGTAGACGCCGTCCTTGGTCAGTGGGCAAGTGAACCACCAGCGGGCCCCCCCAAGATTGCACGGCGTGGTTGCGAGCCAGACCTTGTAGTCGTACTTGGCTTTTTCGCCTGTCCTGCGGTCCGTGCTCGTGTAGCAGAAGCGGACGCAGTCCTCCCCGTCCCCCGTGGATACAGTCACACCAATGCTGTCGGTCTGCTCTCCGTGCCAGTTCTTCCAAGAAATCACGCCGGATCGGTAGCCGCAGAGGAAACCGTGCTTTCGCAGAAAGGCAATGCTCACGCTCCGGCAGTCTTCCACCGTGTCCTTCTTGTCGAAATACCATCCGCCCATTGTCTTTCACCGCTGTTCCTTGCCGAAATCATTAAGGATTCGCCGCAGGTGATCGCCACGGCGCGAACAAGCAAAACTGCGAAACGAACCCATTCTCTATGCAGCGTCGCTCGTACCGACATCGATGTCCACCTCTACCGGCGCCGGCACATTGTCTCTGGCCCGGAGCCTTTGCAGCCGCTCCAACTGGTTCAAGGCCTTGTAGAATTGTCGCTCGATGGCACCCTCGTACCGTAGCAGTCGGTCCAGTTCGCACCGCGACGGGACGCTGCCGAGCTTCTTGAGCACCTCGATCTTCTGGCGGTTCTGCCCCTTCT
>CAYNQP010000846.1:0-1704 GCA_964399325.1 uncultured Pirellulales bacterium | reverse complement strand
CCGTTTGCGTTGCGAAGCCGACTCAGGGCATTCTCGCAATCGACGGAAATCACCAGTGCATCCAGTAGCTGTAGCTCTCTGAACACGCGGCTGATGGCCACCGAGTACTTGAAATCGCCCTCAATCAGCAGAATCGGCTTGGTGCAGCCGCCGCCGCTCTTGACCATACCGTTACCTATCGAATGCTCCACAGTATTCACAGACACCTCCAACCTCCAACAAGAGCTACCGGCGACGCGGCCCCAACAGCGTGTGTCATCAAATAGCCGTCCGTCCCGTTTGCCGCCATCGGGGCGCGCCGCCGGCGTTAGCAAGGTAAGCTATCTATAATTATCGCCACAAAGCTTGTGGCACCCAAAGGATATAAGCCCCCCTTGGCCGAGCAAATGGCTGAAGATTATGCAGTAAATTACACCCCCAAGGCCAGGTGGCGTCTGATGCGGCACCGAGACGGGCTGTTTGATGAAAGAAAAACTCTTGCACGGACTACTCCTGGAGCATACAATGCTGTTGTTGGCGCTGCGCGCCTGTGACCAGATGGCGTCGGACGGCCCGGCCATTAGGGCAGTCCAGTTAGGGGTACATGGACTGGATATGAGTTGGGGGCACGCGGTTCGTGAACCGGGAGGATTCTATCATGCGAAGGTCTAGTGCATTTACACTGATTGAACTGCTGGTTGTTATCGCCGTCATCGCTATCCTGATGGGCATTCTCATGCCCGCCTTGGGCAAAGCCAAGGAACTGGCTCAGGGAATTGCGTGCAAAGGGAATCTGCGGAACTACACGTATGCCATGTCGATGTACCTCGACGATAATGACGGAAAGTTCTGCCAGCCGGAGAGGTGCTACTTCTCCCAATTGACGGCCTTTCCCGTGGAGACCGGGGTTTCCGACTTCCTTCATCTGCGCTGGTGCAACGGTGACGTCGACCTGAAGAGCCACCCCGAATACGGCGGCGCCCTGTATCGCTATCTGTCCGATGCCAGGGCTTTCATCTGTCCCACCTTCAGGAGTCTGGCGGTTCGGAATTCGGACGACCAATTCTTCGCGGCGGCGGGTTCGACCGTCAGGAACTACAAGCCCTGGTACAACTACACGATGAACGCGTATCTGGGCAGCACGTACTCCGATGTGACAGAAACCAGAGTCCTCAAGGTCTCGGACGTCAAACACCCGGCCACGACATTCTCATTTGCGGAGGAAAGCTCGCTCGTCGATACGGCCTACAACCAATCGGGGCTCAACGACACGTTCATGATTCCCGGCAACGACACCATGGTCAAGGGCTGGCTCGGCCGGGTCCAAAACGATCCGCGTCGAGTCATACCCGGGCCCGATGGCGTCGGGCAATTCTACGACGTGATAGCCGGGTTCCACCACGCCCCTTCCGGCGACAAACTCGGCGGACGCGGCAACTGCGCGTTCCTCGATGGTCATGTGGAGGGCCACCCGCGTTCCGAAACATTCTTTCTCGCCTGGCCAAACTAGCGGAGGCGGCGCGACTTCACAAGGCGGGTTTTCGTTGAACCACGCCCAGGGGGAAACCTCATGGGCTCATCCCGCCCAGAGACGCCACGGCAGCCTACTGACTGTCGTCGCAGCCGGGCGAGCCGCCCGCGTTGGCGCTGGGTCGCCAGGCGCTCTTGGCGTCGTGTGCACTCGGATCCGTGGTGCCGGGGTCCTTGACCGTCAACGAGAAGCCC
>CAYNQP010000845.1:0-1705 GCA_964399325.1 uncultured Pirellulales bacterium | reverse complement strand
AAGGGCAACAGGCAGCAGAGCTTGTCGCAGCACCGGCGGAGCTTGCCAATCCTCCAGCCGCCCCAGGCCCAGAGCTGCGGAGCGACGTAGAACAACGTCCTGACGCCGGCCCGCTTGGCCGCCTTGGCAACGTGGAAATTGAACGCGGGGGAATCACAGACGATCACCAGATCAACGGGGTGTTCGCGCAGATACTGCTGAATGCGCTTGATGAGCTGGTAGAAATGTCCCACGTGGCCCAGGACATTGTAGGTCATCACCGCCCTACCGACCGTGCTTTCGATCAGCTCGCAGCCGGCCGCCGCCATCTTCGGCCCGCCCACTCCGACGAACTCGATGTCCGCCGCCCCCTGCTCGTTCAGCGCGGCAATCAACCCCGCGCAATGCACGTCGGCACTGGGATCGTTCGCACTGATGAACACCCGGTATTTCTTCTGCACACTTGCCATAATCGAAAGTCGCTACGTCATACCACCCCCGCCCCCAAACATCAATCCCCAATTCATCGCCAGCAATATCGAGGTCTGCCTCTGGGACTCGGCGCTTGCCAGGGCAAGTTCCCTTGAGTATACTGGGTGCTTGAAGAGAGGATGAGATCTTTGTCGAATATGCATAGGTCCAAGCAAAGAGGATGCCAAAGATGCTTACAAAATATCTTGAAGCCGCGATGAGGCACGCGCGTTATGAAATCCTGGCCGACGACGGCACCTACTATGGGGAGATTCCGAAATGTCAGGGCGTGTATGCCAATGCGCCCACACTGGAAGAGTGCCGAAGTGAGTTGGCGGAGGTGCTTGAGGGCTGGCTGCTCTTTCGAATCCACAAGAACCTGCCCCTCCCTAAGATTGACGGGATTGAGCTAACCGTGGACAAGGAGATCGCGGCCTAATGCCACCGTTTGGCCCCATCTCAAGGAAGGACCTAATCCGCCATCTGCGAACGGTTGGGTTTGATGGGCCGTACTCAGGCGGCAAGCACCCCTTCATGATCAAAGATGATCTGACCTTGACTGTCCCCAACCCGCACAAAGGTGACATCGGGCGCGAGTTGTTAGCGCGCATTCTGCGTCAGGCAGGAATCAGCCGCCAGCAATGGGAACAATTGGACTGAGCGGGAAGTGGCATCTCGACAGGGCCGGGCTCTGGCCGCCTGCTACTACCTGCCGCGTCAGTCGACGGACAAGAGCCGCCGAACCAAACGGATCGAGCCAGGACTCGTGATCGACGTCACGCGAAACGGAAAGCCGATCGGGATCGAGATTCTCGCTCCGGAAAAGCTCACCTTGACCGCCTTCAACCGCGTCCTCCGCGAGCTTGGCTTCCCACCCCTCAAACGCGCCGATCTGGCTCCCCTCAAGGCGGCGTAGTCGGACTGGCGCCTCGGCAAACGGGCCGATAACACGTCGCCGCATGTTGGTCTCTGGGGCCCGCCACCGATCTGCAATCCGAAATTGTCCTCCCCTGCTATCTTCATTATCTCACCGTCTGTTTCAGTCGATACCTGAGGCGCAACGACGAGGCAAACACCTTTGATCCCCCAGTAACGCTGGGAACACACTGGACTGAAGCGCAACCGTGGTGCCACAAGCACTTGCATGTGGCAGTATGGCCACGATACTCAAGAGCATATTGAAGGTGACAAGGAAAGAAAGAGCACGCTATGGAAAATGTACGAGAGTGGTTAACCGCACTGACCGCACCGGCCA
>CAYNQP010000844.1:0-1706 GCA_964399325.1 uncultured Pirellulales bacterium | reverse complement strand
CCAGCAGCGTCCTCCCGACACCGTCTGGTGGGTCGATTACGGGTCCGCCTCGGCTGGAGAAGCCAGCCGACCCCAGGTCACCTTTTGCAGGCGCTGGAGATCGTACAGGCCGTCTTCGGTCTGCGGACAGTAGTCTCCCCCTTCAAGGACTTCGACAGATAGGCCATAGAAACGAGGGGCCTCCTTGCGGGGCAGACCCGTTACGGTCTCACGGCCCTTCCATTTCCAATATTCCGTGTGTCCATCCGCAAACGAGAGCGTCGTGCCGTCGGCATGGTGCATCGCCGGGGGGCGATACGCATACCACCTGGGATAAAGATAATGGACAAAGAAATCCCCGCCGCTGGGTGTGTGGCCGTGATCGATGAAGACGGCACGTTGGGCCGGCCCCGGACTGCTGATATCCGTCATTCGGGTCAGTCGCAGCACCGTTCTGCCAACACGTTTGCCGACCGGCGTCAACTCAAGCCCCCCCGTGCCGGGCCGGTATGTCCCCTCCACCTGCGCGCCATTGGCGGCCGAGACAATCGCGTAGGTCAGCGGATGGCCGGTCCAGCCCCGGGGACAGCGATAGACATCGATGTCCCGCAGGTACGGCCACAAGGCGCCCTTCGCGGCGCTCCCCTCTACAGAGGAACGTTCCTTCGGCCAGAAGAACGCTCCCCCTATCCAACCTTTCAACGTTCGCCTGCGACCATACGAACCATCATCTTGCGTCTGGCCGAGTTCGCCGCGGACGAGCCTGCCGTCGTACTCGGTGGCATAGGTGAGCCACGCCATGGTGAGCTGACGGAGATTGCCCAGACAGACGGCGCGCTGCGCCTGCTCCCGGACCGCACGTAGCGACGGGATGAGGATCGCCAGCAAGACGGCAATGATCGCGATCACCACCAGCAGCTCGATCAGCGTGAAAGCATGCCGATTGATTACGGATGATTGATGATTGATGAATCGGCCGGATGACTGATGCATGCCCTGTGGCGAACGATCGTTTCGGCCTTCTCGGCGTCGGACCTTCATAGCTCCTTCTCTACCTTCTGCTGCACAACCTCATATCCGCGCCACGTCCACCTGGCAGTCTGTCAGGGTGCCATTGTTGACGCCAACCAAGCCATCGCCGCGGCCACCATCGATGACGCCCGTGGCAGAGCAATTCGTCACCGTTCCATCGTTGCGCCCAGCCAGAATCCCGACCACGTAATTGCTGGAACCATTCCCGCCTTCAACGTCGGCCTCCACCAGATGCAGGTCCTTGACCCGGCCCCCTTGGGCGATCATGCCAAATAGACCCACGTAATTATGGAGAACGTCGACGTGGCGGATAGTCAGATTGGCAATGATATGGCCCTGGCCGTCGAATGTGCCGCGGAAGGAGTCGCCCTGGAAACCGCTCTTGGACTTGTCCGCATCTGGAGCAATCAAGGCCGTCGGATACGTCCGCGCCACCATATCCAAATCAGCAGACAGTACGAAGTGTCTGTCCCAGAGCTCCGGGTGGTCGCTCAAAGATTCCAATTGGCCGGCAGTCTGCACTTGATAGGGATTGTCGGCCGTGCCGTCGCCAGGGTTCTCGGCCCAATCATACTGGCCGTCCGAGTTCAGAACCAGGTCGATCGTGGCGCCGGCCGCAGCAATCCAATGCGGGTCTGCGTGGATGACGTAGCCGGCTGGAATGGTCTGATGAAAGTCGTAACGTACCTCGCCAG
>CAYNQP010000843.1:0-1706 GCA_964399325.1 uncultured Pirellulales bacterium | reverse complement strand
AGCACGATCTAGAGATCAAGGTCAATCATGCGCGGGAGTTTCTGACAAAAGGCCACAAAGTCCAGTTCACCGTCTTCTTCAAAGGACGCCAGATGCTCCACAGGGAGCACGGCTACGACCTGTTGAGCAAGATCGCGGAGACTCTGGCGGACTTGGCCAAGGTCGAGCGGTCTTCCATGATGTCCGGACGCCGCATGACGATGATGCTTATCCCCAAGTAATAGCGATTCGCGGCAGCTTCAGGGCTCGGCAGGCGGGCTAAGGGGGTGTCTTCGTGTCGTTCGGCACCGGTCCAATGTCCGGCAAAGGGCGCCTTCGCAAAACGGACGAATCTTCAGAAAGTTCCCCATTCCGCATTGACCCGGGGCGTCAGCCGGGATATACTCTTGCTTTTATCCGTACAATGCGACTTCAATCTCTAGATTCTAAGGTAGTGGTATATGCCCAAACAGAAGACACACAAGGGACTGGCCAAGAGGGTCAGGGTCACGGCCGGGGGCAAGGTCAAGCACAAGAAGGCCGGGGCGGGCCACCTGATGAGTAGCAAGAACGCCAAACGCCGCCGACGGATAAACCGTCCGGGCGCCGTGCATAAGAGTATGGAAGCCAAGGTAAGACAGATGCTCATCCCCGCATAGGGGCGTGTGCTTCTTTGTGAGTGAAACCTGTTCCAACGCTTGCTTCTCGGCGCCCATCAGCTGCCGCCAGCAAGCTCCACCTCACGAGTTATAAGGAAAAGCTGATATGCCTCGAGTACGAAAAGGCGCCGCCTCCCGACAGGCCAAGAAACGCATCCTCAAATCCGTCAGGGGCCGACGGGGTGCCTCCGGGAAACTCATTCGCCTCGCCAAAGAAGCCGTCACGCGGTCCGAAGTCCAGGCCCGAGTCGGCCGCAAGCTCAAAAAACGCGACTTCCGCGGGCTGTGGATCATACGATTGAATGCGGCCTGCCGCCAGAGAGGGCTGCGCTACAGCCAGTTCATCAACGGCTGCAAGCAGGCCAACATCGCTCTGAACCGCAAGATGCTCAGCGAGATCGCCATCGCGGACCCGGCGGGTTTTGACACGATCGTAGAAGCCGTCAAGGCCGCCACGGCGTGACGGGGCGGAAATACGAAGCACGAAATACGTGTTCGTAAATCGCGTCTCGTGAAGAGTGAAGCGTAGGGAGAAGGCATGTTGCGTTTCACGCTTCACGAAATACGCTTCACGCCTCACGAGGTTGAAGATGCTGGAGCAGTTCGAACAAGTCGGCAAAGACGCCTTGGCGGAGCTTGAGCCCGTCACGGACCTCAAGGCGCTCGAAGAGTTCCGTATCAAGTACCTCGGCCGCAAGGGCTCCGTTATCCAATTGCTCAGTCAGCTCGGCCAGCTCCCCAAGGAAGACAAGCCCAAAGCCGGCCAAATCGCCAATAAGGTCAAGAAAGAGGTCACCGCCGCCTTCGAGGCCAAGAAGACGGCCCTGGAGCAGTCGCAGAAGCCCAAGGGCCCGCTCCTCGACGTCACCCTGCCCGGCCACCCCGTCACCGTCGGCAAGTCTCACGTCATTACCCAGACCATCGCGGAACTGCTGGACATCTTCGGCCGCATGGGCTTCGGCGTCGCCTACGGCCCCGAGGTCGAGGACGAATGGCACAATTTCGTCGCCCTGAACATCCCGCCGGAGCATCCGGCCCGCGACCCGCTCGACAACTTCTACATCGAGG
>CAYNQP010000842.1:0-1707 GCA_964399325.1 uncultured Pirellulales bacterium | reverse complement strand
GACGAGGCAGCCTAGCGTTAGCGATTCCCGCGACCACCGTCCGTAGGGCAGGTCACCCGGCGGTGGGTGAGAGAAGGCGATCAACTGGGTCATTTCGTGATTCATGAGATAAAGCTTGGCGTGGTGGTCTGTAGCAGCGGAGACCAGCTTCGTGCAATGGTAGTTGAACGTGATCCGGGGTCACGCAGTCTCGTCCGCAATACCCAGCCCAACACCCGAGTGGTCGGTGCTGCTGTGGATGACGCGGCGACAGTGCTTGGCGCAAAGATGACGCCAGATGTTGTTCGTCCGAATGGCCAGGCAGTTGACGACAGGGATAGCACGGTCTCCCGCTGACTGTCAGGAACTGGCCGTGATCTTGGCAATTCTGTGAGGCAAGAATGCAGCGAGGACTTCGATTCAATAAGCGCGTCGAATTGGCCTGTCTGTTTCTGGCGAGTCTGACATCGTTCGCCGGTTGCTACCGGGGCCCCAGCGGCTCCGCCTCGTCGCCGACGCAGAATGCACACCAGATGCTCTTCGTCTTCAGGGAGATGCCTGCAGAACGCGCCGTAGCCTTTCTGTCTGAACGGGACGTCGGAAGCGTTCGATCCCTGCCTGATCGAAATGCGGTTGTCGTTGCAGGGTCGGTCCACCAGTTGCAGAAAGCTGCTGCCATTGCGGATGTGATAGACAGCAAGGAAGAATATGTCATGGAAGTGCTGGCTCCTGCCACACAGGCCGGCCGTCTGCCTTCAGGGAGCCAAATCGGTAAGGCTCTCGGCATTACCGTTGGAACCTTCGCCGATGTTCCTATGGCTGAAGCCGGCGTACGAGGCCTAGTCGACACTTATGATGAAGCTGTGGTTGCCGTCATTCCGGCCCGTCTGCGACAGAACATTCACGCCCTCGTCACTGAGAGTCTTGATGCCCACCAAACGGTGGTTCAGTCAGACCTTGCAGGGCCATTCGAGGGCAACATGGGCCAGATTCCGGCAGATCAGGTTGCAGGCGATGTCTCGGCTGAGGCGGACCGTGAGGCCGATGCACCTGCTGCGACTGCGACGGACATCGTGAAACCATCGGTCGTGGAGACATACTCCCTGCCTCCAGCGGTTGACACAGCCACGGCGCAGGCGGCGGTGGCCAACATGGCCGTGGAGGGCGATACTGAGGAAGACGAGGACGAGACGCCCCGAGAATCGTCACAGGCATCTGGCGTGGGAGGCGCACAACTGGAGACTGTGGCCGTGTCCTCCAATAGGCCCGACTCGGAATCCCGGGAGGGTGTGGCGACGCCAACTCCCGCGGAAAGCCAACCAGATACTGGAGTTCTATCGGTAGCACGCGAGGATAGAGGCGAGATTCTCCCCATCGTATCGGACAATACTGCCAACCGAATAGACAATGTAGCCAGCTACGCGGTGGCCAGCATACCGAATGGGGATGACGCTCTTGAGCTTGACCTGCCTCAGAATATCGACCTTGTCAGTCTCTTGGACCTTGCGAGCGAGTATCTCAATCTCGACTACATGTACGAACCAGCGCAGATTGACGGGCAAGTTGTCACGCTGAAGCTCCAGGGGAAACTGCAGGGACGGATTCGCATCAAGGATCTCTATCCGTTGCTGGAATCAGTCCTCAAGTTCAAGGGCTTTGCCATGACACGCTTGCAGGGCAGCCTTGTGACCATTGTCCCCGTCGACAGTGCTCTGGATGCTGATCCTC
>CAYNQP010000841.1:0-1716 GCA_964399325.1 uncultured Pirellulales bacterium | reverse complement strand
AAGGTCACGCTGAACGTCGGTGCTGCGGCCCAACCTGTGACTGTGCAGTGGCTCGACATTATGAAGTCGAAATGGTCCGAACCTCAGCGCGTCGAAGCAGCCGGTCCGCTCACACTGGAATGTCCCTCACAAGGCTATTGGGCCGTTCTCGTGCGGTAGTCGCCGAACGGTCAAGGAAAGCGAATGCAGACCAAGACGAAGATATACTCCGTTACCGAGGTCAATTCCCTCGTCAAGGAGGCTCTGGAGGCGAGTTTGCCCGGCCGGGTCACGGTCAAAGGCGAAATCACGGGCTGGAAGCGGCACTCCAGCGGGCATTGCTACTTCTCTCTTAAGGACGAGGGATCGGTTCTGCCTTGCGCGATGTGGAAGCCCAGTTTTGCGAAGGTCAGGTTCAGGCCCGACAATGGGTTGGCCGTGCTGGCGACGGGCTTTGTCAATGTCTACGTGCCGCAGGGCCGGTACAGCCTGGTCGTGGAGGAGATGACGCCCGCCGGCGTCGGGGCCCTGCAGTTGGCCTTCGAGCAGATGGTCAAGAAGCTGCGGGCCGAGGGGCTCTTCTCCGAGGAGCACAAGAAGCCGATCCCCACGTACCCGGGGCGAATAGGCATCCTCACCAGCGAGTCCGGGGCGGCGGTCCACGACATCGCCGACAGTGTCCACAATCGGTGGCCCTGCACTCGGCTCTACCTGTATCCGGTCCCGGTCCAGGGTGAAGGGGCCGCCGAGAAGATTGCCGCCGCCATCCGCGACGTCAACCGGCGCAACCAGCGGCTCAAGCTCGATCTCCTGATCGTCGGCCGCGGCGGGGGATCGCTGGAAGACCTCTGGGCCTTCAACGAGGAAGTGCTGGCCCGCGCGATCTTTGCCTCGACGATCCCGATCATTAGTGCGGTCGGCCACGAGGTGGATGTCACGGTCGCCGATATGGTGGCGGACGCCCGCGCCTCGACGCCGACGAAAGCAGGGATGGTGGCCGTGCCCGACATGCGGGATGTCCTGGGCGACCTGGCCCACGAGGAAAGGCGGCTGACCGGCAATGTCCAGTCGCGTCTGGAGTTAGGGGCCGAGTACTTGCGGACCGTTCTGGCCAGTGCCGTCTTCAGAAACCCGATGCTGCCGATTCGCAACCGCGAGCAGCATGTGGACGAACTGGCCTCGGACCTGGCAGACAGGATGAAAGCCCTGCTCGCGGATGGGCGGGCGGTGCTACAGGGCTACCACGAGCAAGTCGCTAGGATCGAGCCGCACCGATTGCTCGGGAAGGTCACGGTCGAGCTGAACGAATTGAGGAGCCGCGCCCTGGCCGCCGTCACGGCCGCGCTGAACGGCAGGCAAATGGAACTAACCGCGCAAGAGAACCGCCTCATGGCTCTGGATCCCAAGAGCGTATTGAAAAGGGGTTACAGCATTACCCTCAGCAAGGACACCGGCCGCGTCGTGCGAAAGTTGGATGACGTTCGGGTGGGGGATGGCCTTGTTACGGAGTTGGCCGGAGAGAACGTGATCGAAAGCAAGGTCACCCACAGAGGCCATGCTTGTAGGGGCGAATAATCATTCGCCCTTGCCCATGGGCCGGTCGCGTGCCTTGAGGCACGCGAGGGCGAATGATTATTCGCCCCTACCGTGTCCTCGCGAGGACAATATGAACGAGAACGACGGAAGTTGGATGCATACCAATGGCAGAGAAGAAACCGAAAGACGATAGCAGCAAGC
>CAYNQP010000840.1:0-1723 GCA_964399325.1 uncultured Pirellulales bacterium | reverse complement strand
GCCGCATTGGCGGTGAACTTACACTGAGTGAGTTTCGATACAGCCTCGGTGCCGAGGTAGATTCCGGCACCTGTCGACGCCGCGTTCTCGTTGAATTGACAGCCGTTCAGAATGGCCTCGCTCCCGTACTCGTAGAAGATGCCGCCACCAAACTGACCGGCAAGGTTGTTGCCGAACGAGCAGCGATTGAACACGGGCGTACTGCCGGTATCGCAGTAGACAGCCCCACCGTCGCCATCGGGGTCGGGGGCCGAGCAATTGGTGATCACGCAGTCTGCCAACACCATATCGACATAGTCACCGACATACACAGCGCCACCATTGCCACGAGCGGCGCTGCAGTTGTCTATCACGACGCCTCCGATGCTCGGACTGGCTCCCTGCGCCACATAGATCGCGCCGCCGTCCGCGTCGGTCACACTACAGTCGCGGATCGTCAGGTTGGCGAGCGTGGGGCTGGCCCCGGCGCCAATATACACGGCGCCGCCGGGCTGCCCGGTGAGACTGCCGTTGATAATCGTCAGACCATCTACGACCATGCGTGGACCTTCACCCCGGTTGAAGGTGAAGGCACGTCCGCTGCCGCCCAGATCGATGACCGTCGCATGCGCAACCGCCGGATCATCAGGATTCGTGCCTATGATTCGGAGGTTCTTGCCCTGCGTGTCAAGGCCACCGGTGTACGTTCCGGTGCCAACCACCAGTGTGTCACCATTCCGGGCCGCCGTGATGGCGTCCTGGAGCGTCGCCCCGCCGCCACTGACCTGCGTCCTCACGGACGGGCCGAACACCGCGGTGACTGTCTTGTCCGAATCCATCACCAGCTCAAGGTTGTTGGCCAGTGAGATCATCGCACCCGTGCTGTCCTTCCAGCCCCTGAGGTAGTTGTTCGGATCGGGAATCGGATGAACCGTGGCAGTCGTTCCGTCAAAGTAGAAGCCGCTGGTCAGATCGACCCGGCCCGGACCCTCGACGTAGACCACCAATTGATACTCCGGAATCGCTTCGAACCGGACGGTTACTTGCCGATCCGCTGTCATCGTTACGGTCGTGGTCGACGATTTCAGCGAATCGTCGTCCGTTCCGGTCCACTCGACCACCCGGTAGTTGGGATCCGGATGCGCTTCAAGCGAGGCCACCGTTCCATCAAGGTAGCGTCTGTCGTTCGGGTCCACGTAGCCGTGTCCCAACTCCGGTCCTACGACGGTCCCGCTCGCGTCAACGACGGTCACCGTCAACTGCGGCATCGGAGCCGTTCCGTAGTGATAACCCATGTCCACGAGGCCGGCATCGTCGGCGCCGTCGGTACGCGTGGTGTACTGACCTGCCTCGAACACCATGATCGCATCGACGCTGCCGAGATCCACACCAGGACTATCGACCGCCTGATCGGCCGCCGTTTGACTCAGATAGTATCCGGACACGAAATTCGGTTCCGCACTGATATTGTGGTAGGCGAAATCAGCGCGCTCATTCACCGGGTCCCACCCGATAAGAGCACAGCCGGGCTCCACATGCGCCATCGGCGCGATATGCGACAGCAGCGAGATGATCTCCATGATCGCATCGACCACTTCACTGGGCTCGACCGCTTCAATCATGACGCCACCGGTCCCCTCAGCCAACGCGGTGAAGTCTTCAATCGTATCCGTCCAATCCCTAACCGGGATCGTGAAGATTTGAATCGGGTCGGCCCGGTCCGTCGCCGCCGAGATGATGTCCT
>CAYNQP010000839.1:0-1724 GCA_964399325.1 uncultured Pirellulales bacterium | reverse complement strand
CAATGAGGCGTTCGAGGGGCTCAGGGCCTACTGGGATAGCCTCCTGTCGATCTACCAGGTGACAAGTCACGACGACAAGCTCGACCGCATGGTGAACGTCTGGAACCAATATCAGTGCATGGTCACGTTCAACATGTCCCGCAGCGCGTCCTATTTCGAGTCGGGCATCGGCCGGGGGATGGGCTTTCGCGACTCCAACCAGGACCTCATCGGATTCGTACACCAGATTCCCGAAAAGGCCAAGGAGCGGATCCTGGACATCGCCGCGACGCAGTTCGAAGACGGCGGCGCCTACCATCAGTATCAGCCCCTGACCAAACGCGGCAACAATGAGGTCGGCGGCAATTTCAACGACGACCCGCTCTGGCTGATCCTCTCGACAGCGAGCTATATCAAGGAAACGGGCGACTGGTCGATTCTGGATGAGTCGGTCCCGTTCGACAGCGACGAAAGCAAGGCCCAGTCGTTGTTCGAGCACCTGAAGCAGTCTTTCTATCACGTGGTCAACAATCTGGGCCCGCACGGCCTGCCTCTGATCGGCCGGGCGGACTGGAACGATTGCCTCAATCTCAACTGCTTCTCGAAGAACCCGGACGAGTCGTTCCAGACCACCGAGAACAAGCAGGGGGGCGTGGCCGAGTCGGTGATGATCGCCGGCCTGTTCGTGCTCTATGGAGCCGAGTTTGCCGAGCTGTGCCGACGGCGAGGGAAAAAGGAGGAAGCCGACGCTGCTGTCTCGCACGTGGAGAAGATGGAACAGAACATCAACAAGCATGGATGGGACGGCCGGTGGTTCCTGCGTGCGTATGACTATTACGGAAAGAAGGTCGGTACCGACGAGGATCAGGAGAGCAAGATCTTCATCGAGTCCCAGGGCTTCTGCGTGATGGCCGGCGTGGGGCTCGAAGACGGCAGGGCGCAGGCGGCGTTGGATTCCGTAAAGGAACGCCTCGACTGCCAGTACGGCATTGTGCTGAACAACCCGGCCTTCACGACCTATCACATCAACCTGGGCGAAATCTCCACGTATCCCCAGGGCTACAAGGAGAACGCCGGCGTCTTCTGCCATAACAACCCGTGGATCATGATCGGCGAGACCCTGCTGGGCAACGGCGACCGGGCGTTCGACTACTACCGCAAGATCGCGCCGTCCTACCTCGAAGAGATCAGCGACTTGCACCGAACCGAGCCCTACGTTTATGCCCAGATGGTGGCGGGAAAAGACGCCTTCAAGCCGGGCGAGGCCAAGAACTCGTGGCTCACCGGGACTGCGGCCTGGAACTACTACGCGATTACGCAGTACATCCTGGGCGTGCGCCCGGACTACGAGGGATTGTCGATCGATCCGTGCATTCCCAGCGATTGGGCCGGCTTTACCGTGCAGCGCACATTCCGCGAGGCCTGCTACCGGATAACCGTGCAGAATCCCAAGCACGTCTCAAAAGGTGTTAAGCAGATCACGGTCGATGGAAAGCCCTTGTCCGGCAACCTCGTGCCCGTCTTCGCCGACGACAAGACCCACGACGTCACGGTTGTTATGGGATAGGCGAAGGACTTGGCCTTCACTGAGAGGTTGCTCCCGGTCGGAGGCCAGATCCTTCACTGCGTTCAGGATGACAATCCACCAGGGCTCTTCGATAGTGTGTCACACCGCGCCGATGTGGATGCCGTGTGGGGGCAGGGCGATGTCTATCGCCTTTCCTTTGGCGTCGAAGACCTTCGTC
>CAYNQP010000838.1:0-1734 GCA_964399325.1 uncultured Pirellulales bacterium | reverse complement strand
ACAGTGCCGAAACAGTCTATCGTCAGATCAGATGCTGCCGCCCGGGAGCAATCCGAGGCTCTCAGGTCGGAAAGGGAAACTGAGGTTCTGTGCGTAAAGCAAGGTTCAAAAATGACTTATGAATCGGGCGAGGTTATCAGCAAGACGCGACCTGCGCTCGACCGTCCTGCTGCCGCCCGGCGTCAGGAGGCGCCTCAGTCTCAATTGAGTAGCGGCTGTCGCACAATGCTATCGATCGTCATTGTAAACTACAACACCGAGAAGCTGTTGCAGGGCTGTCTGGAATCGATCTACGCCGGTGCCAACGGAATGCCTTTTGACGTCTGGGTCGTCGACAACCACTCCCGCGACAGCAGCGTCGAGATGGTCAAATCTCGATTTCCTAAGGTCAGGCTCATCGAAAACGAGTCCAATCTGGGCTTCTCCCGAGCCAACAACAAGGTCATCGCTCAGAGTGCCTCTGAGTACGTCCTGCTGCTCAACCCGGACACCTTGGTCATTGGAGACAGCATCGACAGGATGATCAAGTTCATGAACGAGCACCCGAAAGTTGGGATCTCCGGCTGCAAAGTGCTCAATGCGGACCGGACCCTCCAACTTGCCTGTCGCAGGAGCATTCCCACGCCGAAGGTGGCGTTTTTCCGCCTCATCGGCTTGAGCAAGTTATTCCCCAAGAGCCCGGCGGTGGCCCAGTACAATCTGACCTACAAAGATCCGGACGAAACCCACGAGGTTGACGCGGTCTCAGGTGCGTTCCTGATGATTCGGCGAAAGGCCGTGGAGGATGTCGGTCTGCTCGACGAGAGATTCTTCATGTACGGAGAAGAACTGGATTGGTGTCTCCGCGCCAAGCGCGCCGGCTGGGCCGTGATGTACCACCCGCGGGCCGAGATCATCCACTACAAGGGAGAATCCACCAAGTACAACAGCAGGAAAGCGGCCCTGGAATTCTATCGGGCCATGTACCTGTTTCACAAGAAGCACTTCGCCAAAGACTACTCGCCCGTGTTCAACTTCTTCATCTATACGGGAATCCTCTTCAAGGCCTTCTCTTCCTGGAGGAGTTTTGTCTTCTCGGCGAAAGTCGGCTCTAACGGCTAGTCCGGCCGCACCCCCGCCGATCGGCGCGTCCATGGGGTCTTGTAGACTATGAATCTTGTACGCCGCCCCGGGTCCGCCACCAGCGAGTATTCCTCACGCCATCCGCTCGGGACAGGTCCGCCGCTATCTTCAGCCACGACAGCCACGATGTAGTTGGCCTTCCTGGGGTCTGCGTGTTGCTCGTAGGCCAGACCTTGGCGTTCAGCGTAGAAGCTGAGGCGCTGGTCGGGTACAGCGACGATGTCGTCGGTCCTCGTGTTGTCTCTCAGCCACCGCGTGACCTCTCGATAACTCCTCTTGTTGGCGCTCATCGGTTTGAGCAGCTTCGGCAGGCACAGGGGGCCGATGGCCAGCGCCACGAGAAGATGAAACAGGAGCCATTCCGGCATATACCTGGAAATCCGTCTTCGGGAGATGACATCCACGAGTCTCCTCAGCCAGTGCGCCATGATTTCGGCGCCTCTTGGGATATGAAACACGGCCAGCGCCACCAGCGCGAGACAGTAGCGGCGGGTCGGACCGGGTTCCACCCATACATATCTCGTGAGCATCAGGCCGATGTTCGCCACGATGACCGCGGCCGTCAAAGCCCGCTCGTAGGGGCCCGCCTCGTCTTTCACATAGCGATAGAGG
>CAYNQP010000837.1:0-1747 GCA_964399325.1 uncultured Pirellulales bacterium | reverse complement strand
TCGTGTCCCGGCCGATCGCGATCAGTTGCTCGGCGGTGGCGATCTGGTAGGGATCATTGGGCTCCCCGGTGCCGCCGGCGAATTCGGTGGCGCGTCCGGCGGTGCAGAACGCCAGGACGAAGGCCGCCGCGAGTGCGGCGCCCGCTTTGGGATGACTCTTCGATGTTGCCATGTCACTTCCCTCTCATTGTCGCACAATCGTATGATGACAGGACTCGATCAAACGCCGGATGCTACGGGTCGCAGTCCACGTTCTCCCACCTCAGCCTCGGATAATCCGTGCCCGCGCAGATCGTCCAGATACTCTCGAAATCCCAGCCCGTGAAACTCGCCTGCTGTTTCATCTGGGCGTCCGACAGGGCCGTGCCCAGGCCGTTGTCCGGCCCGCCGCCGTCGTTGGGGTCGAGGAAGAAGCAGCCTTCCTGGATGCTGTCCGGTGCAGCCAAGGCGATGCAGCCGCCCACTTCGGTTTGTCCCGCCACCGAGCAGGTTGTGTAGCAGTTGCGGATTTGGCCGAAACCGGTCGGGGTGCCGCCGCCTCTCCCCGGAACAGCGCCATTGATGGCGAGCAGGCCTGCCACCCTGGAATTGCCCCGGACGCTGCCTTGTGTGTAGCACGCCTCAATGCTGGAGTTGGGATCGCTGTTGACCCCCACCAATCCCCCAACGGAGTACCCGCCCGACACGCTGATATCGGTCGCGTTGCAGCCGACGATAGAGAGGATGTTTGTCCCAACCAGTCCCCCCACAGAGTTGCTTGTCGTTGTCGCTTCAATCCGCCCCTCGGTTGTGCAGTTGACGATATGCCCGTTGTTGAGGCCGACAAGGCCGCCGATGGATTGGTTTCCTCCGAGGATTCGACCCGAGGCTCTGCATTGTTCGATTCGGCCCTGATTTTCGCCGACGAGCATCCCCATGTCCACGGGTTCGTAGTACTCGGCGACGCGGAGGCACACCTGTTCGAGGGTCAGACCGCGCACGACGCCGTTGGGTTCAACGATGCCGAACAGGCCACAATGCTCGTCACGGTCCAGTTGCGTATCAATCCACAATCCCCGGACGACATGCCCGTTGCCGTCGAAGGTCCCCGAGAACCGCTCCATCAGTGATCGCGAGTACGTAAGATGGCTCAAGTCAACATCAGCCGTCAGGACGAAATGGCTGCGCCAGAGTCCCGGCAAGTCATACAGGCTGTCGAGCTGACCGGGCGTCTCGATCCGGTAGGGATTGGCCTGGCTGCCGTCGCCGGGATTCGTGGAGAAGTCGCAGGGTCCCAGGCTGGCCACGATTTTCACGAGACTGCCGGGGGACGCATAGTAGTCAGGACGTGAGCAGATTGCCAGACAGCCCTGTTCGCCACAAGCTGGGACGGACCTGTCGTAGTCATAGCCGACGGCCTCCAACGCAAACCCGGCCTGTTCCAGGACAGTCCGGGCTACGTCGACGTCGAGCCCAGCGATATCCGGCACGCCGGAGAGACCCGTAATCTCTGTCTGCCAGGTGAGAACAGGATAGCCACTCTCCGGCATGAACCAGTGGTCCGCACTTCCGTCGTTGGCGTCGGCGTAGAAATCAAAGCCGGCGAAACTGGACTGATCCTCCATTTCGTCGGCGAGAAGGGGAAGACCACCTGTGCTGTTCCCGCCGGAGATCACCTGTTCGTCTGTGGCCAGATAGTAGGCGTATCGTATGCTGTCTTCGCTCTGAGAGAATACCAGAGGCACAGGTGCTGCACCTTCATCGTCCA
>CAYNQP010000836.1:0-1751 GCA_964399325.1 uncultured Pirellulales bacterium | reverse complement strand
AATTCTAGGGCCTTCTACAGGGAAATCCTAACATCGTCAATGGCACTAATTTCGGCGGATAAGTCCCGTCCACCATCTGGAGCAATTCGGGTCCAAGCTTCTGTGCCGGAGCCGGATCGAGAATGAACGGCACGCCGGCATCACAGGCTATCTGTGCAGCATACTGGACCGTCTTCAGAGGCACCTCTAACTGCGCCGCCAGGGCCCCGGCCGAGCGGATATCCGCTTCGGCTCGTCGCACATCCTCGATCGAGAGCAGAGCATTAGCCCCGGGCGCCACCACGATGGCGTTGTTTCCCGTCTCATCGACCGTGATGAGGGCGACGCCGGAAAACGCATCCGACGTCAGCGTTACGTAGGTCGTATCAAGCCCCTCACTTGTGAGATTCTCAAGTGATTTTCGCCCAAACATGTCATTGCCCAGCCTCGCGATGAAGTGAACGTGAGCACCCAGCTTCGCGGCGGCAACGGCTTGGTTGGCCCCCTTGCCACCGGGGACCATGATGAAATCCCCACCGAGCACCGTTTCTCCAACAACGGGAATCCTGGAGGACCTGACCACCAGGTCCATGTTGGAACTGCCCACCACTGCAATCCTGACGTCTTCCCGGGCGATACGACACCTCCCGTCATATCCGCCATGCGATCCAGATCCTTGTCTCCTTCCAGCGACCTGGGCACCATCGCGGACACATGTGAAACCCGCGTAGATGATACCGAAGTCACGCCGAGTCGGCCAGCGTGAACAACTCCATTCCCCGCCCCTGGCTGGGGCTTTGAGAATGCCCGATTCGGATAGCAGGGCCGAAGCCACCTCTGTGTGCAAAGGGAACAGGTCAGGCGCGGGCTGAATCATTTACTATCGGGTGGCGTATTGCCAAGACGAACCTAATAATATACAATATCACGCGCGAGGATTCATTTAGGAGGTTTCAACATGAAACGGACATACATCATAACAGCCATGATCCTTGGGTTTGCCGTCCACGCGTCTATGGCCGGGCCGCGCGACAGCCTGTGGACCCAGGTGGACGACGCCATCCAAAGGGGATTGCCCCAAACGGCCCAGAGCGTGCTGGACCAGATCATTCCCGGTGCCCTGCAGGACCAGGCCCACGCCGAGGCCACCAAGGCGATCTGTCTCAAAATCGCCCTTGAGGGCCGGATTCAAGGGGGAAAGTCGGAAGAGATGATCGTCCTGCTCCAGGACGAGATCGCGTCGGCCCCGGAGGCAATGAAACCGGTGATGGAGGCGGTCTTGGCCCATTGGTACTGGCGGTACTTCCAGGCCAATAGCTGGCGCTTCATCCAGCGGACCCAGACAGCCGAACCTCCAGGGGAGGACTTCACAACCTGGGACTTGGCCCGCATTCTGGCGGAGATCGACTACCACTTCACACTGGCCCTCGTAGCGGGCGAGACCATCCAGGCTATCCCCGTCGACGACTGGGACGATCTCCTGGAAAAAGGGACCATGCCGGACAGCTACCGGCCGACGCTCTATGATTTCTTGGCGCACGAGGCCCTGTCGTTCTACAGCGCCGGCGAGCAAGGCGGCACGCTGCCACAAGATACCTTTGAAATCATGGCGGACAGTCCCATTTTCGCGCCCGTGGCCGAATTCCTGGCCTGGGAACCGACGGCACCGCCGGACACGAAATCCGTCCAACTGAAAGCCATCCGGCTGCACCAGGACCTGCTGAGCTTTCACCAGGACGACGCCGACCAGACGGCGTTTGCCGACGCCGATC
>CAYNQP010000835.1:0-1755 GCA_964399325.1 uncultured Pirellulales bacterium | reverse complement strand
TCCTATGCGATGGCCAGATCCTTCGCGATGCTCAGGATGACAAAGTGCTGTCGCGCAAGGATCTTTCCTAATCCCTATCACATGCCGACGGTCACGCGCTATGCGGAGGACGACTCTTTCAGCTTCTTGGCGGCGATCCTCTTGGCGGACAGGTAGGCCAGGAGCATGCCGAGTTCGAAGAGGGCATACAGCGGGATTGCCAGCGTGACCTGGGAGATGACGTCTGGGGGCGTCACCGCTGCCGAGACCACGAAGACGCCCAGGATGACGTACTTGCGGACCTTGCGCATCGCTTCGAGAGAGACCAGGCCCGTTCGATTGAGAATGAGAATGGCGATGGGCGTTTGGAAGGCCAGGCCGAAGACCAGCATCAAGACCGTGACGAAGGAAATGTACCTTTGCAGAGTCCAGTTCGAAGCGACGTCCATCAGGTCGCCGAAGGCCAGGAAGAACGATAGCGAGATCCGCGCCACAACAAACAGGAAGAACAGGGCCCCCGCGATGAAAAGGGCGGCCGAGAACGGTACGGCGGTGCGGACGTAACGTCTCTCGTGTTTGTAGAGCCCGGCCGCGACGAACATCCATAGTTGGTAAAACACCCACGGACACGTGAGGATTAGTCCGGTGATGAAGGAAACCTTCATGTAGGCGGAGAGGGCCTCGGCCGGCGCGAGCGTCTGCAAGCGGGCGTACCGTGGGAGCGAATCAAGGCCGTTCGCATCCGCCGGCGTCTGGTCGGTATGCCACTGCCTCAGCGTCGCCACCGTGACCTTGCGCAGGAATTCGAGGTGATTCGGATCGATAGCGGGTGCGTTAGGGTCCGTCTGCGACTCGGCCGCGAGGTTCTGGAACAACAGATGGACCAACGCGACGGAGTTGGGCTCGGCGACGACGGGCTCGGTCTTTGCGATTCGCCTCCGCATCGCTTCGACGTACGGCCGTTCGATGAAGTTGATGATGTGCGTACCGAAGACCAGACTGACGACAGCCCCGATGGCCAGACCGAAAATGGCGAGGATCAACCGAGCCCGCAATTCGTCCAAATGATCGCCGAGGCTCATGGTCGAATTTATGGGTTCACGTTTCTTCTTGGTCTCGCCCATTGCACTCGGTGAGGGTCAGTCTGCGGGCTCCGTGCCGCGGTCGCAGCCTTTATGACTTGAGGTCTTTCCAGACCGTCCCCGACTCGTCCAGGCCGCCGGCCTTCTTAGCGTCGTTCACCACGTCGTTCTTGACCTTCTTGACGTCATCGACCAATTCGTCGGTGGAGTCCTTGGCCTCGTTAATACCCTTCTTGAATTCGGTCAAACTCTTGCCCAGGCCGCGCGCGATCTCCGGAAGCCGCCGGCCAAAGATGAGAAGTGCGATGACAAGAATAACCAACCATTCCCACTGGCCGGGCATCCAGGCCAAGGCAAAACGCGTGTATTCAGTCATTCTATTCTCCTACGCATTCGTTCGCGTGTGTGAACGCGTACAAAGCCGACAACGTTCGTCGATCTGAATCCAGCACCCCCCGCCACGGCCGGCACCGCTCAGCAGGCACACGCGCCGAACCTACTGAAGAAGTATATTCGCTATCCCGCACAGCGTCAAAGGAATATTGCCAACGTCGATACCTGAGGGTGTGCCCAGATTTTCTGGTAGGACCGTCCTGTTGTCATGCTGAACGAAGTGAAGTATCTGGTCCACGAAGGTGAACGTAGCCTGTTCCTGTATCCGACCCAGATCCTTCGCGATGCTCAGGATGACAGA
>CAYNQP010000834.1:0-1759 GCA_964399325.1 uncultured Pirellulales bacterium | reverse complement strand
ACCGCCGGACGACCTGCCCAACGGGCAGGGGCACGCGCGCCGCGTGCCATGACGGTGCCCCACGCACAAGCGGGCCGACGGTTACCTATTCAAACAGCACACTTCCTTCTCTTTTTCTCTGCGCCTCTGCGTCTCCGCGTGAGAAACCTGACCAAAGGGCGTTGGCCTGTCCACAGGCTCCGGTGCAACCCGCTCGGCCTGCCCCCGGACGACGCGTGATGCCACCGACACCGGGGTCTCGGCCTTCTCATCGCGTGATGCGCTGCCGGCGCAGGCCGATTCCGGCACCGGTTTCTCGCCTGGCGGGTCAAGCTCTCGCAACAGCCGCAGCTTTTGAAGCTCGGCCATCGTCCGGTAGAGGCTCTGCTCGATCCGCCGCTCGTACATCAGCAGCCGCTCGAAGGTCTTACCGTCGCCGAAGTCCCTCACGATGACCTTGCCAGCGATCGGATCGCTCTCGGGCCCGTCCGGCTCAGTGGCCCTCTGTATCCACCTGACGCCAAAGGACGGATCGCTGGCCTCCTCCAGATACAGATAGTCGAAGGCCTCGCTCTGCATCCGTTCGGCCCGCTGCAGCCGCCAGCTCAGCCCCACGATGCGCCCGGCCAGCATTGACTCCAGCGCCCCGCCCGGCGCCAGTTCGTCGAGCATCTCGGCGCGAAAGCGCTCGAACTCGGCCGGGTCCTCCCCCTTGATAACCGCCTGCTTGGCCAACAACCCGTGCCGGACCGCTTCTGCGCGACTTTGGCCTTGCCCTCAGCCGTCCGCGGCCCGGTCGATTTCTGGGCGTTCATACGATTCGCTGCGATTTGTGCTTGCGTAGCCATGCGCGTGTCCTCCGCATCTGAGAAGTGCGATTGTCTATGTACCATTTACGATTCACTCTTTTGTTATATACATACACAACCTACACCCCGAGCGTCAAGGAAAATCCCCGCACTTTTGTCATTCCTCGGAATCCGTTTGCTTCGCTGTAACCTTTTGGCGGGGGGATCCACTGTCTTTTCAGAAGGGCCCTGACAGGATGAGCAGCATGAATCTCAGCCCATTATCCGAACCTGACTGCGGTGGTTGCAGGTCAATACCGGGGAAACGATCCGATTGGAAGATGTCCTGGGCTGCACGATTCAGGATTTCGAGTACAGCGACAACTTGATCCCTTGACCGACGGGGACGGCTATTCACTGACCATCGTTGATTCGACGGGCGGTGATCCCGCGGACTACCGCACCGGGCACGGTCCACAGGGCGATGCCGTCCGTATCTATAACCAGGTTCGTTTGGTGCGAGATGTCCCATAGGGGGGGGATTGTCAATAAAAGGAAGATCTTATGAAACGCATTATATTTCTAGTCGGTATTGTTGTGAGCAGTTGTGCTGTGGCAGATGAGGCGGATGTTTTTTTTGATGATACACAGGTGCAGGAGATTCGCCTTGAGTTTGATGCCTCTGATTGGTATCAGACCTTGTTGAGTAGTCATGCAGATGATCCGGAAGATCCCTATTTTTCGGCGAGTTTTACGTGTAATGGCACGACCCTATCTCCTGTAGGTATCCGTATTAAAGGGAATTCCTCCTTTCGGGTGAACAGCACCAAGAAATCCCTGAAGCTGAATTTTGCAGAATACGATGAGGACCAGACCTTTCTGGGCCTCAAGAAGCTTAACTTGAATAATGGCTTCAAAGATCCCAGTATGCTCCGTGAAAAACTCTTCCTCGATTTTGCGCGACAGTATGTGCCAGCACTCCGTGCAGTCCA
>CAYNQP010000833.1:0-1775 GCA_964399325.1 uncultured Pirellulales bacterium | reverse complement strand
GCCGCCCGACGGAACACTCTCGCACTATCTCAACGTCGAAACCGGCAGCGACCGCTTCGTCAATCTCGGCCTAGACGGAACGCATCCGGCCGCACTCGGCGGCCTGATCGAATACTACGCCGGTGACGTCGCGGGCCGGACCGTCGTGCTCCAGTTCAATCCGCTGTGGCTCACCTCCGCAAAGCACGACCTGCAAACGACGAAGGAGTTTCATTTCAACCACGCCGAGCTCGTCCCGCAATTCGTCCCGAAGATCCCCTGCTATCGCGCCTCGCTCTCGACCAAACTCTGGGCCGTCACGGAGCGCTGCGTGCCTTTCTTCAGTTGGACATCGCATCTGAAGATCGCGTACTTCCAGGGCATGGACCTGCCCGCCTGGACACTCCAGCACCCGTACGACAATCCACTGATTCGTCCCTCGTCGCTCGTCGCTCGTCGCTCGCCCGTTGAACACGGGTCTGTCCCACGAGCGACGAATCCGAAATCGGCAGACGCGGCTTGGGTCACGCTCGACAGCTCGCTGCAATGGCGCTTCTTCCGCCGCGCCGTCGAGGGGCTGCGCGCAAGGAATGGCGAAGTGTTCGTGCTCGTCGGCCCCCTCAATGAGCACATGCTGAGCGAGCAGGACGCCGCCGCGTACGATCGAATCAAGCGCGGCATCGAGACATGGCTCCAGGCCAACAACGTACCCCACTTCATGCCCGGCCCGCTGCCGGCCTTGCTCTACGCCGACCTCAGCCACCCCCTGGCCGAAGGTTACGCTCAACTCGCCGGCGACTTGTTGAAGCAGCCCGCCTTCGAAACCGCCGTTCCGGTAAAGCCCTGACTCTGAGCCCCCAACGACTCTTGCCGCTGCGATGCTTGGTCCGGGAGGCACATTGCTGCTGACAGTCGAGAGGAAGACGGGTACACTACCGGCCAGAGAAATACGTAGAACGACGAAACAGATGTGTGCTCGATGAGACCGATGACGACGAGTATGACACCCGTTCTGGGGGCAGGGGCGGCAAGGGTAATGCCAAATGATGTGCTATGGCCATCAGAAGGAATCGGTCTGATGGCCCTGTATGTTGATCTTGCAGGACATTCCTATCGGAGCTGCCTGTCAATCTCGCCAGTTCTTTCGCAAGTTCAACGCTGGCTCTGTTCGTCTATCCCGGCACAAGAGGAGAGGAGAGGATGGAAGTACCGATGAGTTTCTTGTTGCTGCTGGCAGCACTCGATGGCATTGTGGCTCTCAGCGCGTGCCTGTTCTTTGCTATTCCCGCGATACTCCACGGCATCATGTATCGCGCGTTCTACTTGAAGCGGTACAATGCGACCTATGCACCGACGATCTCGATATTCATCCCCTGCAAGGGCGCCGGCGACAGCCTCGAAAACGATGTTTCGACCTTCCTGCGCCACCAATATCACAGGGCGAGGCTGTTCTTCGTCGTAGAAGATGAGCACGATGCCGCGTACCCGATCATCAGGGATCTCACAAAGAACCGGCATGACGCGGCTCTTATTGTGGCCGGCCGCACCGGATCCTGCGGACAGAAGAACCACAATCTCTTGCAGGGAATCAGGGCCGCAGAACAGAAAGACGACGTCTACGTCTTCTTGGATTCTCACATGACTATCACCAACCAGCAACTGCGCGATCTCGTGATGCCGTTGTCCAGTCCCCATGTCACAGCAGCGACGGGATTCCGCTGGGATATCCTGAGAAGGAGGACGCTGGGTGAACGCCTGCACGCATTCATGATTGCGTTGCAGTGGTCGCTGCTGAA
>CAYNQP010000832.1:0-1775 GCA_964399325.1 uncultured Pirellulales bacterium | reverse complement strand
GCCGGCTCGTGACTGTCACTACCTGCCGTGTTGCACTTCGCATGTTAATGCGCCCCCATTCATTCCCCGTCGCTTTGGCTGGCGCTCTCACCACGTCCCCGAAGTCTTGCCACAGTCTCAGAAATTCCTGATCGCTCCAATGTCAACCTCCATGACCTGACTTTCCACTTCATTCAGGGGGCATCCCTCCGCGCGAATCGAACCAGGATTGCGGACTTTGTCTGGGCATTTGAGCTCCTTGAGAGCAGCTCTTATCTCCTCGTGCTTATATGCCATGTTCTTGACCTGCAGATTTGGATAGATAATGAGAGCAGTCCATTCGTCCAACGGCGTCAAGTACTCTGGTCGATTGTCTGGTGGCAATAAGACATAGAAATCGTGGTATCTGCCCCTTGCTGGATCTCGAGGGTCAATGAAATACCTCTCAGCCTTGTCTGGCGGAATCAGCTTCTTTATCTTATCTGAATAGATGATTCTCCATTCAGATTCCTCGTACAAACCATAGTCGATATACCTTTGGACGTTCCGACGGGAACTCATGTTCTTGAAGAAGGACAGAAGTTCATGATCGGACGATTGGGATTCAAAAACTCTACAGCAGGGTGGGAGAAACAGGTTTGGTGTATCGTGGACATAGTGCATCGGTGCACCAAAGCGATTGAACAAGAAGTACCTCTTCACGCCTATGCCGAGGGAGCCAAAATTCTTCGCATGAAGACAGGAGTCAGACAGTTTGAGTTCCGTGAAGCATACCCTCGCGACATTAGGTTTCTTGATGCTTCGGTCTTTCAATCGAATGTAGTCTTCTCCTCTTCTCTTCGTAAGCCAAAGACCGTATCTGAGGATGCTGAGGAGTCTATCCAGGTACTCATCCACCACCGCGGGCGGGTAGGTCTTTTCATTGATGCGTCTAATGCCATGCCTCTCTGCAATGTCACGTCCGGTCCAGTGGACTATGATATCCGAGTGGGTAGGTATGCGCAGGGCAATGACTCCTTCGTCAACCTTATCCTGAGCATGGTTCGAGTTGTCGGTGACAGTCACGGTCTCGATCTCCTCAACGGCCTTTGATACTGGAGTCCCATCGCATTGTTACGTGTTCTTCACCTCCTGTCCGCGGCGGAAGGGGACGTAGAAGCCAATCGCCGCACCGGCTGCGAGCATGAGCAGGGTAAAGGGCGGGAGCCGAGGAACGTGCAGCAGGAAGTCGCCCAGACTGACGTCGGCGGCAGACACCTCCAGACGCCACTCGGCGAAGAGGCCCAGGGTCAGGGCCGCGAGACCGCATATGACGGGGATGGCTTTCGATCTGGTTTTGAAGAGGCCGGCGCCGAGTCCCAGGAGGCCGCCCGGGACGGCCAGTCCGTAGTAACCCCGGCGGGCCAGCGCGACAAAGAGGGCGTATCCGAAAAAACCGCCTGCGGCCGCACCGATCAGAACAGAAAGCTCGCTCTTGTACTTCATCTCTCGACCACTCCCGGCACTCCCAACGGCCGACGCTCACCTACTCACGACCGCCATCGTCGCACCGCCGGCCCGGCCCGTCAAGCCCAAAGGCGGAGTACACCAGCACATTCTCGCCGTGCCCGAGAGGCACCTAAAATTGTCATTTCGACTGGAGGGGCGGCGCAGCCGTCCCGCAATGGAGAAATCTGGCCGGGAATCATACGGCCCAGGAAGAGCGCTTGCGCCGCAGTGTTCTTGTCATCCCGTTCGACGGCGCTCAGCGACTGTGTTGGTAATCAAGCACTTTTTGGGTTCCAGGATTCATTTTT
>CAYNQP010000831.1:0-1777 GCA_964399325.1 uncultured Pirellulales bacterium | reverse complement strand
ACATCAAGCCCGATCAGATCGATGTGCTGGCCGTCATTCACGGGGCACAGGACATCCTGCGCGGACGCTGATCAGCCCTGGCGCGTGAGCAGAGAACGCACTCTACATCTGGATTCCTGCCCGTTCGGCTACGCTCAAGGCTGGCTCGGCGAGAACAAGGGCAAGCACGGGGCTTGCCCCTGCGGCGGTCAGCGGTGGCTGGATTCCGGCTTGCTCGTGTGCTTGACGCTCCAACAGGTGGTTCGTACAATGCCGGGCTGTGTTGGGTGCTGCGGATGTGATCTTCGGCGCATACGGGCGAAAGGAATCGGCAATGCCTATCGACTCCAAACAGGTTTCCGCGTGTCTGGACGAGTGCAAGAAGCATTTGACCACCGAATTGCTGCCGTTCTGGCTGGACCGCTGCAAGGACGACGTCTACGGCGGGTTCAGTACGCAGTTCGATAAGGACGGCAACGACACGGGGCAGGATGAGAAGTCGATGCTGGCCCAGATGCGGACGGTCTATTCGATGTCGGCCGCCCACCGGGCCGGGTTCGGCGAGGGCCGGTGCGCCGAGTACGCCCGGCACGGCGTGGACTTCCTGATCGAGAAGGTCTGGGACCGCGACCACGGCGGTTTCTACTGGACCACCGACCGCAAAGGCAACGTCGCGATCGACAAGAAGATCATGTATGGCCTGAGCTTCGCCATGTACGCGCTGAGCGAGTACACGATGGCCACGGGCGACCCGCGCGGGCGCCAATACGCCGAGAGAACTTTTGACCTCGTGAAGAAGCACGCGGCCGACACCCTCTATGGCGGCTACTTCGAGATGTTCGAGTGCAACTGGGACCTGTGCGGCCCGGGCCCGCAAGGGGGCGACCGCAAGACCCTCGATGTCCACATGCACCTGATGGAGGCCTTCACGAACCTGTACGAGTGTACGGGCAGCAGCATTCACCGCCGGACCTTGCTGGAGGATATCGAGCTGCTCCGCCGACGCATCCTGCACCCGCAGTACGCCACGGGGATACCGCAGTTCACCGCCGACTGGCAGGTGGCGCCGCAGATCAAGTTCGACATCGTCTGGGGCTGGGACCGCTTCGCCGAGGGCGGCGCCAAGCCCAATGCCCAGGACAATACGTCGGCCGGCCACAACGTCGAGTTCGCCTGGCTGCTGGCGCATGCGACCGATGTGCTCGGCTCGGGCTGGGACGAGTACCAGGGCATTATCAAGAAGGCGATGGATCACGGCCGGGACAACGGCATCGACCCGGAGTACGGCGGCGTGTACGTCGAGGGGCCTCACGCCGGCGGCGTCCACGACCGGGAGAAAGAGTTCTGGCAGCAGGCGGAGGTGATGATCGGCATGCTCGAAGGTTGCCTGCGGTTCGGGCCGGAGGACTACTGGCCGGCCTATCTGAACGTGCACCGCTTCGTCTTTGACAAGATGATCCACCACGAGGTCGGGGAGTGGTGGTCCCTGATGACGCGCGAGGGCGAGCCGATCTGGACGCACATGAGTCACTCATGGAAAGTGAACTACCACACGATTCGCTGTATGGTCGAGTGCATCAAGCGGCTCGATAGACTACTCGCCGAACTTCAATCCTGATACTGCCTATGCAATACAAAGGTCGATACAAAGCGTTCGATCCCAGCCGGATCGAGACTTACCCGCTTAGCGAGCGAAGCAATAAGGTCACGCTCGACGATCTGGTCTTTCCGAGTGCTCTCGATACGCTGGACCTGAGCTTGCCCGAGTCGGTTCAGCGCGACATCGCGACTGTGGCCG
>CAYNQP010000830.1:0-1779 GCA_964399325.1 uncultured Pirellulales bacterium | reverse complement strand
TCTCGCATCCCCATTCACGCAGGGGTCAATGATTGTTCGCCCCCACCGTTGCAAAGGGTGATATGATGTCTTGTGATGGAATGACATGTGTGAATACGTGGATAGGAGTGGCGGGACCATGAAGCGTCGTGAATTCCTCAGAAATGCCGCCGTCATATCAGTTGGACTCGAACCGATGGTCAGAAGAGCGCTTGGCATCGAGGTGGTGCAGGAACCGAGCGAGCAAACGGTTGCGAAGTTGGACGCTGCTGTCGCCAAAGATTGGCTGGACCGATGGGAGAGGAATATTCTCGGTGATGCCCGCACGCGCTACTGCGACCGCGAAACAGGCGAGGAAATCGGCTGGTTGGTCAGCCCGTTTCTGAACGGCTTCTACTATGGCTATCGAGCCACCGGCGATCCCAAGTGGGTCGAGCGCCTGGTGGATTGGGCTGACTCCTGGATCAAGCGGGGCGTGGAGGAGCCTGACGGTTACATCGGCTGGCCGAAGAGCGGGACCGGCGGCGCAGTTGCCGAAGGGTTTCACACGGACAGTCTCCTGGGCGAAGCCATGGGGCTGCGCCCGGTGGTTCTGATGGCCGATGTAGTTCTCAAGACCCCATCCCTCCAAGAGACGTTTGGTCCGCGGGCGGAGGCCTATCTTGGCTTGGCCGAACAGGTTTTCGAGAAATGGGATTCGCGCGGCTGTTGGCGCAACGTCACAGCCGGTGGCCTATGGGTCGTTCCGCCCTTTGGGATTGACTCGCAAACCGGGAAATGGACTGAAGGCTACGCGCGGCGCGACACGGACGGTTTCTCAAACCCCGCCAACAAACAAAACCATGTCGCTTGCTGGCTCGTCGCAATGCACGAGGTGACGAAGAAACCTGTTTACAAGGAGCGGGCGGAGAAATGGTGGCGCGTGATGAAGTCGCGGATGAAGACTCGTGAAGACGGGAAGTCCTTTGTTTGGAACTACTGGGACCCCGCAGGCCCCTGGGACTTCAAGGACGACGGCTCGGCCCGACATTGGATCGGCGTGCATCCGAACGGCGGCTACTACGGGATCGATGTCGAAGGCATCGTGGCGGCGTTCGAACATGGACTGGTCTTCACCAAGGAGGACATGGATCGGCTGATCGCGACGAATCGAGACTTCATGTGGAACCAGCAGATAAGCGGCGCCAGATTCCAGCGTATCGACGGCGGCCGGCCCGATTCGCGCTGGAAGGACTCTCCTGGGGTGCTGTGGACATCGCTGGCGCCCTACGACGAGACATTGCGAAAGGTCTTCCTGGCGAACCACGATCCATCAAGCTGGGGTGGGCTGTCGGTCACGCCGTGGTTTCTTGCTCGCGAAGCATCCGGACTCTCGGTATCATGATGAGCAAGGAGAGGATCATGGATTACCATGCATGGCGGCCATTTGCCAAGTACTTTGGACTCTCACTTCTGTTGGGGTCGGCGACATACGGTCGGGTTCCCGGGGAGCCTGTCGGCCTGTCGGGTGGAGGCGGCATGTTGGCGCCGGCGATCTTGCCGGCCGACCCGAACCTGATGATGCTCAACTGCGCAGCGACACTCGCTGCCGGCCGGGCCAAGAAGAAACGGGGCCCATGCCGCGAAAAGCATGGGCCCCGTGGAAATCCTGTCAGGGCTCTGAATGACCCCACAAATCATGGTCCGGCTATTCGGCCGCAATCGGATGGCCGAAAGCGATATCGTCGATGTACACCAGACCGGCGGCATTCTGGCTCGGCAGGGTCTTGTCGCCGATGCCAATGGCCAGCGTCTCGACAC
>CAYNQP010000829.1:0-1782 GCA_964399325.1 uncultured Pirellulales bacterium | reverse complement strand
AGGCCCGGTTTGGGGAGGCGCTTGAGGACGACGTATTCGAGGTTGCGCTCGGCGCAGAACCAACGCATCCTCGACAACCACGCGGCGTTTCATAGGCCGAGCCAACGCGGAAGGACCAGCAGGGGCGCTACCTGCGATTCGCAGGTAGTGCAGTCCCCCGCATCCTTGTGAACGTCACCAGACATGCTATTCAAGCGCGGTGCCGCAACCGTCTCGCATGCCAAGGATAAGAGCAGTACAGAATGGGCCAGTACCTGCGAATCGCAGGTAGCGCGCGGTGTTCATACGGAGAGGGGGGCGGGAAGGCCGGTTGCCGAGCGTTGTACAGGTCCGTGGCTATGCGGCGGGCCGCAAGGGCAAGGTCGCGATGTTCGATTCACCCGGCGGATGCAGGACGCGCATCGTTATTTGGCTTTCGCAATGGAGTCAAGCTGTTGCCTGAGCGCCTGCCAATGGGCGTTCATCTGGGCGAGTGTCTCGCGTCCGGCGGCGGTCAGGTCATAGTATTTTCTGTGGGGGCCTTCAATGGACTTGACGTCCACCGACTTGACGAGGCGTTCCTTTTTGAGCCGCCCGAGAATGCCATACATCCGGCCGTGGCCGAATAGCAGGCCACAAGATTTGCAGAACGCACGCTCCATGTCGTAGGCGTATGTTCCGTGCCGCTTGACGTCGTTCAGCACCGCCAGTTCCAGCAGACCTTTCCGCATTTGCCTCGTCCAGTTCTCAAGAAACTTGGCATTCATGGGCCTTCTCCTTCCCTGAGCCTGTTATTGCGGTACCTGCGAATCGCAGGTACCGGGAAGAACAAACAACAAGTCTAGCGAGAATGTAGCTGAAACGCCAGGCGCATTTCACGTCGGCGCAGGGGTATGGTGGTAATGGGACTATCAGAAGCCGCGGAGGTGGGTGCTTTCTCGGCGGGGGAGGCCTGGCTTCGGGAGGCGCTTGAGGACGACGTATTCGAGGTTGTGCTCGGCGCAGAATTGGCGTTTTTCCGGCTTGTCGCCGTCTTCGTTGACGGCGTAGATGTCGGGCCTGATGCGGTCGATTTCCGGTGCGGCGTCCATCCAGCCGGAGCCGGTGGAGATCAAAGCGTGCGTGACATACCGGATCGAGCCGACCATGTAGCGGCGCTCGTCCTCGTTCAGCATCGGGTGGCCTTCGCCCTTGAGCAGGCGGATGTTGGCGTCGTGGCCGACGATGACGTACAGATCGCCTAACTCGGAGCACTCCTCGAAGAAGCGGATGTGACCGGTGTGGAACCAGTCGTAGCAGCCGGTGACGAGGACCTTTTTGCATGCCGGCGGGGTCGAGGCGACGCCGCCGGGGGGCGCTATCTCGCGGTCGGCCTCATCGGGGAAGCCAGCGAGCCGGTCTGCGGTCACGATGTGATAGTCGAGGCCATGCTCTTCACAGAAGGCGCGCTTGCGGGACGTGTCCTGGGTGTCGGGGACAGCCCATATCTGCGGCGTGACATCCGGGACTGACGGCAGGGCCTCGATGTCGGCGAGCTGGTCGATGACGTACACGCGGTGGACGTAGCGGACGGCCTGGAGATAGTAGAGACGCTCGGACTGGGGGAACTTCGGCTCGGCGGCAGTCAGCGTGCGGCAGAGGGCGTCGCTCCAGAGGAATGCGGACAGGGGGCCGAGGCGGGCCGCCTCTTGCAGCAAGCGGACATCCGGCGAGCGCATGTCGTCGAATCCGCCGCAGACGACGACGGACGGAGGGGGCGAGACCGCCTTTATAATAGGGACGGACCCTAGTTTCGGCGGCATA
>CAYNQP010000828.1:0-1801 GCA_964399325.1 uncultured Pirellulales bacterium | reverse complement strand
CGGCCGTTTCTGCCGGCAACGTGAAGGTCTTTCGATACCAGCCGACCCCCGCGGGAAAGAACCCCCCGCCGCCGCCTGTTGTATTGTCTTGGGCAATGGGACCCGCAATGCTCCAATCGTGCGGTAATTCGACAGCGCTCCAGTGTGAGTCGTCAAACTGCGGTTGCTGAGCGTCGGGAGGATCACCCAGAACAAATCTCCAGTCTGTGTCAAACAAGGTATTCGAGACAGCACCGCTTGTGCCGGAGGCAAAGGCAAGAAGAACGAGCATCGCTGCCAATATCTCCGTTCCTTCCAACAACTGCAATGCTCGTTTCATACTTCAAACTCCTACAGATAAGATATTCGGTTCATCCGGTTAATGCGTAGGTGGTGTTGTGCAGGTTGAATATTCTGAGTTTGAGATATTCATCATCTCGGTAGCCGTAGGCATGGCGTTGCAGGGTCCCGATCTTTCGATTGATGGCCTCCAGCGTACCGGTGCTGATCCGATGTTTGTGCCAGTTCAGGAAAAAGGGCTTCCAGACCAGGAGCTTTCGGGCCGCGTCTTTGAGCACACTTATCCTGCTGGCGGCCGCCTCTTCAATCCAGGCCGTCAAGTCGGTCTGGGCCGTCTTGCGATCCGAGCTTTGAAACAACAGACGCAGCCGTTCTTTCATGTAATGGGCCGTCGCCAGCGGTTGATTCAGAGCCAACGCCGCCTCCAAACGAGACCGTCCATCTTTCCTGGGGTCCGAATGGCTCTTGAGTTTCTCCGGCGCCTTGAGCAACAGCCAGCGACTACGTTTCAAGGTCGTTTTACCGAGGGTGTCGGCCTCGCGATACAATTGACGACGCAACGTTGAGAGCTTCTCGTTGAACCACTTGACCAGATGAAAGTGGTCCAAGGCCAAATCCGCCTCGGGCAGATGCTCCAAGAGGGCGGCCATATCGCCACTGGCCATGTCCGTAGCAACCGCTTCGATGTGGGCCTTGGATCGCTTCAGACGCCGCCAGAAGCCCGTTGAGGCCGCTTTGCCTTTGCCCTGCCGCACATGCAGCACCCGGCCTGAGGCCAGATCCACCACCAGCGTCAGGTCCTTGCGTTTCTTGCCAAGATAGATTTCATCGATCGCAATAGCACAGATATGCCAGAGGTCAGACGATCTGTACGGCCGCTGCAAACGCTGCTTATGAATTGCTTTGACCGTATCCCAACTCAAGCCCGTCAGCGCCGCCACATCCTGGATCGAAGCGACATGGCACAGGTCAACCACGAATCGTTCCAGAGAGCGGCTGTAGTGTTTCTTCGGCTCAGCAAGAACCAAGTGGGGCTGTCTGAGGGTCCCACAACGCTTGCACTGCAAGCGAGGAATCGTAACGACCGATTCGACCTTACGGGACCCTACTGGCAGCAGCTTAAAACAATGCTGCTTGTGCCCGAATCGAATCACATCGCGGTATTGACAGGCACCACACTTCAGCTCGTTAGGATGCAGGCCGCCGTGAAAGATGGTCTTACCCCCCAACAAAACAGCACACTCGTATTGAACGCCACGGATGCCGAAAGGTATGATACAAAACACTGGTGGACATGACTTTGCCTTTCGGAGTTTTCCTCTGATCCTACAGTCATGTCCTTCTTCATGCAATCCTACCTGCCCATTCCTCGGAAGAGCCGAAAGAGTGAGTGACGCAAATCACCCTTTTGGCGTGACATAGCAAGAAGGCTGCCAAACACAAGTGCTTGACAGCCAAGGCCTTACGGTAATGGGCAGGGGCGGATTTGAACCGCCGACACACGGATTTTCAGTCCGTTGCT
>CAYNQP010000827.1:0-1801 GCA_964399325.1 uncultured Pirellulales bacterium | reverse complement strand
CAGCGTCGTGTTCCCCGCCCAAGCCGCCGACGTTTCGTATGGCCGCTGGCCCGACGCGGGGCCGACCTGGCAAGTTCTCAGCGCGCCGACCCCCGGCGGCCCGAACCGCCGGGCAGGCTCCAGTATCGTTATCAACGAGATCATGTACTACTCCTATTCCGAGACGCTGCAGGCCGAGGCCCCATCGGAGGAATACATCGAGCTGTTCAACCAGGGCAGCACGTCTATTGATCTCGCGGGCTGGCAGTTCACGCGAGGGGTCACGTTTGCTTTTCCCAACGCCGTGTTGGCAGCCGGTGACTATCTGGTTGTCGCAGCCGATGTGAGCGTCTTCGAAGCGACGCACCCCGGCATCACGAATGTCGTCGGCGGCTGGGACAACCATCTGAGCGATTCCGGCGAGACGATCGAGCTGCGCAACGCCGTGGGCGACCTGATCGACGAGGTCCCCTATGCCGACAATGGCGACTGGGACACTCGTGAGCTGGGTCCGGTTGACTACGGTCATCGGGGCTGGGAATGGCGTAACGACCACGACGGGGGCGGCAAGTCACTGGAGTTGATCGATCCGGCCATGCCTAACGAGTATGGCCAGAATTGGGCCGCCAGCGGTCCGCTCGGTGGCACGCCCGGCCAAGTCAATTCGACCGCCGCCGGCAATATCGCTCCTCTTATCGCAGAGGTGCAGCACACGCCGCCCGTACCAGGACCTATTGACACTGTGCTGGTTACAGCAAAGGTTGTTGACGAGTCCACTCAGGGTCTGACCGTTAGGCTGCGATATCGTGTCGACCATTCTGACTATGTCAACTCGGACAGCTATCCGCAAGAGAACGCTGGCGATTTTGCCATTGCCGATATGTTCGATGACGGAGCCCACGGTGATAGCGTGTATGGCGCAGAGATTCCCGCGCATCCGGACGGCACCGTCATTGAATTCTACGTTGAAGCCGCAGACAACGAGGGTCGGGTCCGCACGTGGCCCGCTCCAAGTCTGGTTAATGGTGAGCCTCAGCAGGTGACAAACGCGCTGTACCGTGTGGACGCCGCATTCAATCCAGACACCTACTGGACCATCGGCGGCGAGCCGCTGTACTATTTCGTGATGACGGAGATGGAGCGCGGGCGGCTGGCTTACATCGGCAACCACAGCAATGACGCGTATTCCCGCGCGCAAATGAACGGCACGTTCATCAGCATCGATGGAGACGGCGTCCGGCTGCGCTACAACGTTGGCATTCGCAATCGCGGCAAGGGCTCGCGAACGCCGCCCCCGAACAACTACCGCGTGAACTTCGCGGATGACCGGCCCTGGAAAAACATCTCGGCCATCAACATCAACAGCAAATACACGTACTTGCAGAAGCTCGCACACGCGATCTTTCAGGCAAGCGGCGTATTGACGCAGGATGCCAGGCGAGTCCAGGTGCGGGTCAACGGCCAGGACCTGTCCGTGAGCGATCCGGCCCGCATGTACGGGTCATACGTCCGGATCGAGATCTATGACAGCGACTGGACGAACCATCACCTGCCCGACGACAACAGAGGCAATCTCTATCGCTGCCTGAGCAATTCGAGGCACTGTGACTTGAGGTACCTTGGTAATGACCCGGCCCTTTACTATCGGTCGGATTGGTATGCCAAGACCTCCAATGTCGGGATCAACGACTGGTCCGACCTTGTCGAGCTGACTCGCGTGCTGGACGACGCGCCGGACGGTACGTACCTGCAGGAGGTTGAGAACGTCGTCAACGTCGATCGGTGGCTGCGCTGGTTTGCGGTTCAGACATTGATCGTCAAC
>CAYNQP010000826.1:0-1803 GCA_964399325.1 uncultured Pirellulales bacterium | reverse complement strand
GATCGACTGCCACTTGTTCGCGACGGACCGCCCGTTCGATCTGGCGCTGCTGGACTTCCTCCAGGATCGCATGCGCCGCCGCAAACAGATCCGAAGGACCGCGGCCTCACGAGTCGGGAGGAATGCATGAGCTTTCTCTACCCGCTGTTCCTGGCCGGCGTCGCAGCGATCGGTCTGCCGATCCTGTTGCACATGATCCGTCGCCACACGCGCCGCCGCGTGACCTTCAGCTCGCTGATGTTCCTGCACACCACGATGCCGCGCTTCCGCAATCGCAGCCGGATCGAGAACTGGCCGCTCCTGATTCTGCGGTGCATCATACTGTGCCTGCTCGCGTTGGCCTTTGCGCGTCCGTTCTTCCCGGCGCCTATCGCGGAAAGCCAGGGCCGCCTCGGCAGGCGGATCGTCCTGTTGGTCGATACCAGCGCCTCCATGCGGCGACCCGGAATGTGGGACCAGGCCCTCAGCCAGGCGCGGTCCGCGTTGCGGGACGCCGAGCCATCCGACCGAGTTTGTATCATGAGTTTCGACCGCGAGACGCAAACCGTGATGGGATTCGAGCAATGGGAGGCGGTCGATCTCGCCCAGAGAGAGTCGGTCGCGGCCCAGCATCTGTCCGAAGTGTCACCGAGTTGGGCCTTGACCAATTTGGGTAGCGCCCTGGTCACGGCTGCCGAAGCGATCGAAGACGATGAGGTCAACGCCGCACAGCAGCCCATCGGGTCGCGTCAGATCGTGCTCGTCAGTGACCTGCAGCAAGGCAGCAACCTCGACGTGCTTCGGTCCTATGAATGGCCCGAAGGTCTGACGCTGACAGTCAAGGCCGTTCCGTCGCAGGGCATCACGAACGCGGCGCTGCACCTGGTGACGAGCCGTGACCTCCTCGCTGGGCCCGATGTAGATGATCGCCCCAGCGTCCGCGTGACCAACTCCTCGGACGCCGCCACCGAGCAGTTTCAACTGCACTGGGCCGACGACACCGCTGCGGATGATGCACCGCGCCGGACCGTCGATGTCTACGTGCCGCCCGGCAGCAGCACGGTCGTACGCGCCCCGGACGGGACCGAAGTGTCAGCCGCGCACCGGCTCGTTCTCAGCGGCGATGACCAGGATTTCGACAACACGCTCTACGTAGCGCCGCACTTGAAGCAGCAGATAGACATCCTGTATCTCGGCCGCGATGATCCCAACGACCCCAGGAACATGCTGTATTACGTCCGCCGGGCCTTCAAGGCCACCGGCGCTGCGGAATTCCACGTCGCGTCCCGACCGGGCAATGCGGCCCTGGCGGCTGCGGACATCGAGACAGCGCAGTTCATCATCGTTGCGGATGCGATTGCCCAGGACAACCTCGCGGCCCTGCGCCGATATCTCGAACGGGGGCGAACGGCCCTGCTGGTCCTGCGATCCGCCGAAATGGCCGGCGCCCTGGCTAACCTTGCGGGCCTTGCCAATCTTGAGTGCAAAGAGGCTGAGGTCGACCGGTACGCCATGCTGAGTCAGTTGGAATTCAGCCATCCGCTCCTGAGTCCATTCTCCGATCCTCGCTTCGGAGACTTCACGCGAATTCACTTCTGGCGGTACCGGCACATCGATCTGGCCAACTGCCCATCCGCCCGAGTCCTGGCTTCGTTCGACAGTGACGACCCGGCCTGGTTCGAGATACCCACCGGGAAGGGTGCGCTGCTGGTGCTCACCTGCGGCTGGCATCCTGTGGACAGCGACATGGCGCTCTCCTCCAAGTTCGTTCCCCTGCTTCATTCCATTCTCGAACATAGCGGTGTTCTCGCCGGACGACAGTTG
>CAYNQP010000825.1:0-1807 GCA_964399325.1 uncultured Pirellulales bacterium | reverse complement strand
ACGACCAGTTTCGCCATCGGCCCGCGGGAGAGCATATCATCCATGTCTGTGTGGGAACCGCCTGTCACGTCAAGGGGGCCGAGCAGGTGTACGACGCCTTTCGCAGCTACCTCAACATCCCCGCCGGCGATGACACGGACCCGGAGAAGATCTTCACGGTCGAGAGAATCGCTTGCCTGGGCTGCTGCACGTTGGCGCCGGCCGTGCAGATTGATGAAGTGACATATGGGCATCTCACGCGCGAGACCGTTCCCAAGGTCCTGAACGATTTCCTCCAGCAAGAACAGGCCGGGACCGGTCGCCGGGCGCGCACACGGCGACGCAAGATCAAAGTCGGGGCAGGCGAAGTCCGTGTGGGATTGGGTTCCTGCTGCGTGGCGCGGGGTAGCGGCAGACTGCACGAATCCCTGCAGAAGGCCCTGGCGGAAACCGGCGTTCGAGTCCCTCTCAAACGCGTCGGTTGCGTAGGCATGTGTCACCAGACGCCTCTGCTGGAGGTGGTTCTTCCGAGCGGGGAGTCTTCGCTTTATGTCAGGGTGCAGCCCGAAGACGCCAAACCGATCATCCTGCGACACTTCGGTACGCGAGGCCCCCGAAGGAAAATCACGGGCGCGGTTTCGCGCGCGCTCGATCATCTGTTGACCGATGAGAACTGGGAGCCTGTGACGCGCTATTCGATCAACGTACGCGATCAAGAGGTCTCGGATTTTCTCGGCCACCAGATCCATATTGCCACCGAGCATTGCGGGCATATCGACCCGACCGACCTCGATGAGTACCTGTGCAAGGATGGCTTCAAGGCCCTGGAGAAATGTCTCAAGGAATTCGAGCCCGACGCGGTGATTGCTCAGATCGAGACCAGCGGACTTCGGGGCCGGGGCGGGGCCGGTTTTCCGACGCATCTGAAGTGGTCGGCGGTTCGCGGAAACGAGGCCGAGAAGAAATACGTGGTCTGCAACGGGGATGAAGGCGACCCCGGCGCGTTCATGGACCGCATGCTGATGGAGTCCTATCCTTACCGTATTCTCGAAGGGATGGCCATCGCCGCCCGTTGCGTGGGGGCCGCCGAAGGATATCTCTATATTCGAGCCGAATACCCGCTCGCGATCAAGCGAGTCACTGAAGCGATAGAGAAGTGCATGGAGCATGGGTACCTCGGCGAGAACATCCTGGGCACGGACTTCTCGCTGCGGCTCAAGATCATGGCCGGTGCGGGTGCGTTTGTGTGCGGGGAGGAGACGGGCCTGATGGCCAGCATTGAAGGCCGTCGGGGCATGCCCAAGCTGCGCCCGCCCTATCCGGCCCAGAAAGGGCTTTGGGGCCGGCCTACTCTGATCAACAACGTCGAGACCTACGCCGCCGTGTCCTGGATCATAAGGAACGGCGCGGATGCCTACGCTGCTATCGGCACGGACAAGAGCAAGGGCACGAAGGTCTTCGCACTGGCCGGCAAGATTGCGCGCGGCGGGCTGATCGAGGTCCCGATGGGAATCTCCATCCGGCAGATCATCGACGAAATAGGCGGCGGCATCGCCGATGGCCGTAAGTTCAAAGCCGTCCAGGTCGGAGGGCCGTCGGGGGGCTGCATCCCCGTCGGATCAGACAATCTGTCGGTGGACTACGAATCGCTGACGGCGGCGGGGGCGATGATGGGCTCCGGCGGCCTGGTCGTGCTGGACGAGACGGACTGCATGGTCGATATCGCCCGGTACTTCCTGCAGTTTACGCAGAATCAATCGTGCGGCAAGTGTACGTTCTGCCGGATTGGCACGCGGCGCATGCTGGACATTCTCGACCGGCTCTGCGC